>JANYIY010000368.1 GCA_025358615.1 Gammaproteobacteria bacterium
TTCAGTCGCCGCTCCGCTTCCGGTATCTGTACCCGCTCCAACATGCGCCGCGCGTCGCTGCGCGCATCGGCCCATGACCTACCGGCGTGAATCACCAGTACTTCGGCGAGTTGCACGCCGACCTTCAAATGCGGAGTCAGCGAAGTCATCGGATCCTGGAAAATCATGGTGAGCTTCGAGCCGCGGATGCGATTCAAGCGGGGGCGAACCAGACCCAAGATATCCTGATCGGCAAAGCGCACGCCACCATCCACGACGGCGTTGGCCGCGAGCAATCCCATGACAGCCATGAACACCTGCGTCTTTCCCGAACCGGACTCGCCCACTACTCCCACGCATTCGCCTCGCGCGACGCTCAGCGAGACCTGCCGCACCGCGCTAACGGTAGCGGCCCGCTGTGCGAAGTTCACGCTGAGATTCTCCATGCTCAGTATGGGCGGCATGCCTCAGCGCCCCTTTACATCGAGGGCATCGCGCAACCCGTCGCCAAAGATATTGAGCGACAGCAGCAGGGCGGCCAATAACCCGCCGGGCACCAGCAATATCCAAGCCGCCGCTTCCATTTCGCCGGCGCCTTCGGCGATCAAGGTTCCGAGGCTGGCGTGCGGTTCCTGGATCCCGAGACCGAGAAAGCTCAAGAAACTCTCGAACATGATGATTTGCGGTACGGTGAGCGTGGCATAGACGATGACGGGTCCCAGTATATTGGGGATCACATGTTTGACGATGATTCGGGAGGTCCCCGCTCCGCAGGACACCGCTGCTTCGATGAATTCCATCTGGCGGATGCTCAACGTTTGGCCGCGTACGATGCGCGCCATGGTCAGCCAGCCGACGGCGCCGATCGACAGGAACAGCAGATACACGCTGCGGCCAAAGATGACTGTCAAAAATATGACGAAGAATATCAGCGGCAAGCCACTCAAGATCTCAATGATCCGCATCATCACGCGATCGGTGCGCCCGCCGATGTAGCCGGCGACGGCACCGTAGGCGATGCCGACCAACAGGCTGACGGCGCTCGCCACCAATCCCACTGCCAACGAGACACGTGCGCCCTCGAGGGTGCGCACGAAAAGATCGCGGCCCAATCGATCGGTGCCGAACCAATGTGCGTTCTGCCCCGTCGGCTTCGAGGCCACGTGCGACCAATCCAGCGTCTCACTGCCGTTCGGGTTGAGCCACGGGCCGAATACAGTCAGGGTGACGATGCCGAGCACAATAGCGAGCGCCCACATCGCCGCCTTATTCGATCGCAAACGCAGCAGCGCATCCTCGACGAGGCTGCTGATCATTGCAGCCTCACACGAGGATCTAGCCACGCATACAGTAGATCCACGAGCAAGCCCATGAGAATCAGAAGCGTCGAGTAAATGATCACCATGCCGAGCACCAAGGTGTAGTCTCGATTGAGCGCCCCTTGCACCATGTAACGCCCAATGCCGGGCAATCCCGCAATCGACTCGACGACCAGAGAACCCGTCATGATCGAAGCAACCGCCGGCGGCAGGTAGCTCGCGACCGGAATCAGAGCCGGCCGCAGCGCATGACGCAGTATCACCGTATGCAGGGGCAACCCTTTGGCGATCGCAGTACGGATGTAATGACTTCGCAGCACTTCAAGCATGCTGGCCCGCGCCAACCGCGCAATCACACTGAGCGGCGGCAGCGCCAGGGCGGCGACGGGCAATATAAGGTGTCTGATCGAACCGGGCTCCCAGCCGGCCACCGGCAACCAGTGTAAATAGATGCCGAAAAGTAATCCAAGAAAGGGCAGCACGACGAACGAGGGAATTGCGATGCCGACCACCGCCAGCGACATCGCGACATAATCCGCTGCGGAGTTTTGCCGAAGCGCTGCAAAGGTGCCGATGGGAATTCCTAAAATCAAGGCGAGCCCCATGGCAAGCGTCCCGAGCTCGAGCGTCACGGGAAACCCCTGCCCGATCAGCTCAGTCACCGAGAAATCCTTGTATTTAAACGACGGACCGAAATCTCCGTGCGCCAGCGCGCCCAGGTAGCGGCCATACTGGGTCCAGATCGGCTGATCCAAGCCGTAGGCACTTTGCAGGTTTCCCAGGATCTCGGGCGGTAGAGTCTGTTCTTGGTCGAATGGGCCGCCGGGGGCCGCGCGGATAAGGAAGAAAGTGATCGTGACAATGACGAACAGGGTGGGAACCGCGCCGGCCAGGCGGGTCAAGAAGTAGCGCAGCATCTGGCGCGAGTCTATCGATTGACCGCAAGGTGGACAAGCGAAGTGCCGATCCCTAAACTACCGCGCCGAATGATCAGCGCGGCCCGTCAATCGCCTATTTATTCGCCTATTTTTGCGCTTCCCACAATCAATACGCCGAGGTCGCCGCGACCCCGTAGAATCGGCGCGAAGCGCCTGAAAACGGCCTGAGCGCCTGGAGAATATTAAATGCAGAAGATCATGGTGTGTATCAAGCGCGTCGTCGATTACAACGTGCGTATCCGCGTCAAGCCGGACGGCAGCGGCGTGATGCTCGACGGTGTGAAAATGAGCGTCAACCCCTTCGATGAGATCGCGTTGGAAGAGGCCCTGCGCATCAAGGAACGCGGCACGAATATCGAAGTGGTCGCCGTCAGCATCGGCGTCGCCGACACTCAGCAACAGCTGCGTACCGCGTTGGCCATGGGCGCCGATCGCGCCATCCTGGTACAGACCGACGCTGCAGTAGAACCCTTGACGGCCGCACAGACCTTTCTCGCCGTGGCAAAGAAAGAGAACCCCGACCTGATCTTCCTCGGCAAGCAAGCGATCGACGATGACGCGAACCAAACCGGTCAGATGCTGGCAGCACTTTGGGAACGACCGCAGGCGACCTACGCCTCGAAGGTGGAGATTTCGGGCGGTAAAGCATCGGTCACGCGCGAAATCGATGCGGGCCTAGAGACCATCGAAGTGGACTTGCCGGCGGTGCTGACGGTAGACCTGCGTTTGAACGAGCCGCGCTACGTGAAATTGCCGGACATCATGAAAGCCAAAAAGAAACCCCTGGACGTGACGTCACTCGACGCACTCGGCGTCAGCGCAAACGTGCTGCTCAAGACGGTAAAAACCGAGCCGCCGGCGCAGCGTCAGAAGGGCGTATTGGTCAAGGACGTAGCGGAATTGTTCGACGTACTCAAGAAGAAGGGTTTGGTCTAATGCACAAGATACTGATTGTCGGCGAACATGATGGCAAGACGCTCAATCCCGCCACGGCAAAATGCGTCACCTGTGCGGGCAGCATTCCGGACGGTGAAATCGCCATAGTCCTGCTGGGCTCGGACACTGCCGCCGTTGCCGCTCAAGCCGCCGCCATCGCCGGCGTGAAATCGGTGCTGCGCGTGGACAGGTCCGAAAATGAGCATCCGCTTGCCGCGATCTTCGCGCCGCAGCTCGCCGCGCTTGCTGCCGACTACACCCATGTATTCGGCCCTTCGACCAGCTTCGGCAAGGATTTGATGCCGCGCATCGCCGCGCTGCTCGGCGTGCCGCAGGTCAGCGACTTGATGAGCGTGGAAGGCGCCTATCGATTCAAGCGCCCCACCTATGCCGGCAACGCCATCGTGACGGTGGAGGCCGATCCCGCACGCAAGCTGCTTGCGACCGTACGCGTCGCATCGTTTCAGGCGGCAACGGGAGGCGGCAGCGCCGCCATTGAATCCAAGAGCACGGCCGCCGCCCTGCCCTCGCATACGCGCTACGTTGGCGCCAAGAGCGGCTCGACCGATCGGCCCGATCTGCAAACCGCCAAGCGCGTAGTGTCAGGCGGCCGCGCCCTCGGCAGCGCTGAGAACTTCAAACTGCTGTTCAGTCTCGCCGATCAGATCGGCGCGGCCGTCGGCGCCTCGCGCGCCGCAGTCGATGCCGGTTATGCGCCCAATGAAATGCAGGTCGGTCAGACCGGAAAGATCATTTCGCCCGATATCTATATCGCCATCGGCATCTCTGGGGCGATTCAACATCTGACGGGCATCAAGGACGCACGCACGATTGTGGCCATCAACAAGGACGGTGAGGCGCCGATCTTCGAAGTGGCCGACATTGGCTTGGTCGGCGACCTGTTCCAGATCGTGCCGGAACTCGAGCGCTTGATCGGCAGCTAGACTTCGATGCGCGACGCAGCCGCGTCTATTGCCTGGACCAGCAGGTCCGCGTGCCTGCGCCCGAAGGGCATGGGCGGGCGTAGTTTGAGTATGTCGGCGTGCGGACCTTCATAGCCGATGAGAATACGAAATTCCGAAGCCAGGGCATTAATGATCCGCTTGCAATGTCGTTTCGATGCGGACAGGTCACGGCCGCGGACCTGCACGCCCAACAACAACCCGCTGCCGCGCACCTCCCCTAATGAGGGCTGTCGGGCCGCGACGGCTACCAGCTGCGCGCGCAAGTAGTTACCGACATTCAGGGCATTCGCCACTAGGTCTTCATCCTCCAGCACCTTGAGCACGGCAAGGGCTGCAGAGGCAGCCACCGCGTTGCCGCCGAACGTCGAGAAGAAGCCGAACTTTGCCTGAAAGGCTTCGACCAATGCGCGCTCGGCGACGACCACGCCCATGGGATAGCCATTGGCCACCGGTTTTCCCAGAGTCACGATGTCCGGCACGAGGCCACGGCGCTGGAAGCCCCAAAAATGCGAGCCGGGCCGGCCCAATCCGTATTGCACTTCGTCGGCGACGATGAGGCCGCCGGCGGCGCGGACCCGACCGCTGATCGTGGCCGCCCACGCAGCCGGCGGGTCAAAAATTCCGCTGCTGGTGATCGCCGTGTCGATGTAAAAGGCGGCGGGCGCATAGCCTCGGTCGGCGAGCCCTGCGATGGCCCGATCCACGTCTAGCATTGCTTCGTCCAGCGCGGCGGACTGCATGCTGTCGTCCACCGTCAAGGCAGCGGGCGGCGGCGCAATCGTCAGCACTTGCGCATCGCGGGGCCGGCCGGTGCTTGGCGTAAGCGCCGCAACGGCGTCCGTCACCCCATGATAGGCGTGTTCCATGACCAGGCCGCCCTGGTGTCCAGAGACCATCTTGGCCATGCGCCACGCCACGTCATTGGCCTCGCTGCCGGAATTCACGAAGATGCAGGTATTGAGGTGCTCAGGGAGCCTGGCGGTAAGCTGCTCCGCGTAGTCCAGAATGTTGGCGTGCAGGTAGCGCGTATGCGTCGCAAGGATCGCCGACTGCTTTTGGATTGCCTCAACCACAGTGGGATGCGTGTGCCCCACATGCGCAACATTGTTGTACACATCCAGGTAGGCATGACCCTCTGCGTCGTACAGCCAGACGCCCGAGCCGCGCACCAAATGCAGAGGCTTTTCGTAGAACAGTTCTGCGCCGGCACCCATCAGCCGATGACGCCGCTTGAGATCGGCGGCCGGCACCGCAGCCGGTTCAGGCGTGGCACGTAAGGTTCCTGCCGCTGCGTGCCATGAACGGCTGAGGACTTGCTGATCCACGCTCAACATTCCTAGCAGCGAACGCGCGGCGTGAAG
>JANYIY010000387.1 GCA_025358615.1 Gammaproteobacteria bacterium
CTTCACGCACGAATCCGCGCAGTAAGCCGATGATGGTAGAGCCCAACAGGACCAAGACTATCAAGGCATCGGCTGCGGTCATGTTTTCCAGGATTTCCAGGCGCTTCGCGCCGGTTTTAACGGGGTCGCGACGACCCCGTCCGATACAATTTGTAGCGATGCACGCATTCTACCGGAGCCGGGCGTGTGCCGTCGTGAAACGCGTGTCACAAACCCCCAATTCAAGCCCCCGGCTGCACGATGCTGGCG
Source organism: Gammaproteobacteria bacterium (assembly GCA_025358615.1). Taxonomy (GTDB): domain Bacteria; phylum Pseudomonadota; class Gammaproteobacteria; order Steroidobacterales; family Steroidobacteraceae; genus Bog-1198. The sequence goes on from JANYIY010000387.1 coordinate 250, forward strand.
GCTTGTCCCAGTGCTTTTAGCTTGTCGACCGTCTGGGCCGCGGCGCCGCGATCCGCCATGGGGCCGACGCGCACTCGGTAGCGCGAGGTGGGTCCTGAACCGCTCGACGATACGTAAACCATAAAGCCCTGCCCTTTGAATTGGCGTACCAGCTTGTCGGCATTGCCGCGGTTGGCAAAGCTCCCGAGCTGTACGGCCCAAGCGCGTCCCCCACCAGCCGCAGATTTCGACCCGCCTGGCAGCGATGTGGGGGGTGGGACCACCGTTTCAACCGCGGGAACTGATGCTGCAGGCAAGACTGCTGCAGGTTCGGCGGGCGACGCCTGCGAGCTCCTCGCCGGCGGCTGATTGCTCGGGGGCTGGTTGCTCGGCGCGGACGCGGACTCGAGCGCCGGCTGCTGCGTCGGCGCCTTACTGGTCGCCAAATCCACCGTGACGGTGCGTACCGGTTCCGGCGCGCTGACGGACGGGCGCAGTACCGTGGCTGGCGACGCCGGGGGCGACGCCGGTCCGGATAATAACTCCGGCACGATCAGCACGATGAGCACCACCAGGATCGATGCGCCGACCAAGCGTTCTTTGACGCGACGATCCATGAAATCTGCCTTACTCAAGTGCCTCCGGGCGCCGCAGTATATTCGGGAAGTGCGGCCCGTGGCAGCAACTCGTGCGCCTCGAGCCAATCAAGTACAGGTCCCACCGTGTGAAAGGAGCCAAACACGACGATTCTGTCCTGAGCGTGTGCATATGCCAACGCCTCCCGGCATGCCGCCGCGCTATCCGCGGCCGCTGCGACCGGCACCGCGACCTGCTGCCTCAGCATCTGTGCCAGCGATGCGCCGCTGCGGCCGCGCTCACCGTCGGTCGGAATGCACCACCACGCATCGATGCTATCGCGCAGTTCCGCCACGACTCCCGACGCATCCTTGTCGGCCAAAATCCCGAAAACCGCCAGCGTCCGCGCGCCACTGGGCCCTGCACCGCTCGGCAGTGCGCCGCCATACAGCGCGTATAAATTCTGCGCCAGCACGCGCGCTGCCGCCGGGTTGTGCGCCACATCCAATATCCACGTCGGCGACCTTGCGTTGGCCGGAGCGATAACCTGGAAGCGCGCGACCAGTTGCACCTGGGTAAGTCCCTGCAGCACCGCCGGCGCGGGGATCCGCAAACGCACATCAATCTCTTCGAGCGCGGCGAGGGCCGTAGCCGCGTTCCCATACTGGGTCTCGCCGGCCAGCGCCGGTGCGGGCAGGCGTGGTAAATCCCAGCGGCTGCCGCGAAAGCGCCATGCGCCGACCTCGCCGGCCGGCGCCATCTCATAGCTGTACTCGATCCCTATGCGCTTGAGCGGCGCTCCTATGGCAAGCGCCGCGTCCGCGACGACGCTCGGCATCTCGCGGCTGCCGAGTATGGCGGGCCGGCCGGCGCAGAAAATTCCGGCCTTCTCGCGCCCGATGGCCTCGAGTGTTGTGCCCAAATACTCTTGATGGTCGAATCCAATGCTCACCACCACGGCGACATCCGAATTGACCACATTGACGGCATCCAAGCGGCCGCCCATGCCGATCTCAAGCACCCAGGCGTCGAGCCGCGCGGCTTCGAATATCAGCAGCGCCGCCAGCGTGTTGAACTCGAAGAAAGTCAGGCCCACCGTACCGCGAGCGTCCTCGATGCGTTCGAATGCCGCGAGCAGCGCCCCGGCATCGACCAAATGGTCATGGATCCGGATCCGTTCGCGGTAATCGCGCAAGTGCGGCGAGGTGAATGTCCCGACCCGGTAACCCGCCGCTGCCATGATGGCCGCGCAAAAGCCGCTCACCGAGCCCTTGCCGTTGGTTCCGGCCACAGTAATGACGGGAACCATGGGCTGGCGCCAGCCCAGACGGTCCAGCACCTGCCGTAACCTGTCCAGTCCCAGATCGATAGCCTGCGGGTGTACGGAAGTTTGGTAGGCCAACCACTCATCGAGACTGCGCGGCATGGCCGAACTTGGGGGCGGTGCGCGAAATCCGCTACGCGGCAGCGGGTTCTTTGCCGCTCAGCAGGCGCAGCATGGCGCCGATGCGATCGCGCAGCTCGCGCCGATCGACGATCATGTCGAGGGCGCCGTGCTCGAGCAGAAACTCGCTGCGCTGGAACCCTTCCGGCAAGGTCTCGCGCACGGTCTGCTGGATCACGCGCGGACCGGCAAATCCGATCAGGGCCTTCGGCTCGCCGATGTTGATATCTCCCAACATGGCGAGACTCGCGGATACACCGCCTGTGGTCGGATCGGTCATCACGGAAACGAACGGCAGCCGCGCCTCAGACAAGCGTTTCAGGGCTGCGCTGGTCTTCGCCATTTGCAGCAACGAATACAACGCCTCCTGCATGCGCGCACCGCCGCTCGCGGCAAAGCACACCAGGGGCATGCGATGTTCCAGACAATGTTCTACCGCGCGCACGAATTTTTCACCCACCACCGAGCCCATCGAGCCACCGAGAAACCGGAACTCGAAGGCGCACGCGACCAGATCCAAGCCGGCCAATTTTCCCGCCATCACTATCAAGGCGTCGCGTTCGCCGGTCTGCTTCTGTGCCTGTAGCAGCCGATCCTTGTAACGCTTCGAATCCTTGAACTTGAGCGGATCCTCGGGCTCGACCTTGGTGGCCAGTTCGGTGGTCGATCCGGTATCGAGAAATTTCGCCAGCCGCTCGCGGCCATTGATGCGCATGTGATGGCTGCACTTCGGGCACACATGCAGATTGCGTTCGATCTCCGCGCGATACAGGACCGCATCGCACGCCGGACACTTGGTCCACAGTCCTTCCGGCACCGAGCGCGTGCGGCGTTCGGTTTTAATACGCGACGGGACAATTCGTTCGAACCAGGACATACGTTAGTTTAACCGAATCAGCCGGTGGCAGGCAGCACCAGGCTGCCGGTGGCCTTAGCGGGGCCCGCAGCGGGGTCCGGAATGCCGTACACCGCCGGGTATTCGACTCGCCAGAGGTACAGTCCGGCGGCCGGGGCGGTAGCCCCGGCGAAGCGCCGCTCACGCTGCTCGAGCACCCGATTCATGGCTGCCGGGGGGTCCGTGTCGCCCTGCAATGCCATCAGCGTTCCCACGATGTTGCGCACCATGTGATGCAGATAGGCGTTCGCTACGATCTCCAGCCACAGGTAATCCCCATCGCGCCGCACGTCGATACGCTCGACGCGCCTGACCGGGGTTTTCGATTGACACTCCACCGAACGAAACGCGGAAAAATCATGCTCGCCGATCAGCACCTGCGCGGCGGCGTGCATGGCCGCGGCATCCAGCGGGCGATGGATCCACGCGGCGCGTGACCGCTGCAGGGCTGAGCGCGCGCTGCGATTCAAAATGCTGTAGCGATAGGTGCGGCGGGTGGCCCTGTGCCGCGCGTGAAAGCCCATCGTCACCTCCCCGGCCCACTGCAGGGCAATCGCCGGGGGGAGCTTGGTGTTGGCGCCCAACACCCAGGCGCGAGCGGTACGCACAGCGTGGGTGTCGAAATGGATTACCTGACCGGTGGCGTGCACGCCGCTGTCGGTGCGGCCGGCGCAGATGACGACCAGGGGATGCCCTGCGACAAAGGAGATCGCCGCCTGTACCGCGTCCTGAATCGATACCGAGTGATCCTGCGACTGCCAGCCGGCGTACTCCGTGCCGTCATACTCAACGATGGCGGCGACGCGGCGGACCTTGGGTTCGTCCTGCAGAGGCCGCCACGCTACCCGGGCAGAGTTTCGATCAGGCGCTGCGCTTCCTGTTTCTGACTCGCGGAGCCTTCCTGCACCACTTCCTCGAGAATGCTGCGCGCACCTTCCGGATCACCCATGTCCATGTAGGCACGCGCCAGATCCAGCTTCGTGCCCACTTCGCTCATGGTCACCGGCTCCAATTCCATTGGCGGAATGTCGTCGACCTTGATCTTGGTGGTACGACTCGTCGGCGAAATCGCCTGCAGCTTGTCGGTCGGTGAGATCGCCGTCATCTTATTGGTGGGCGGCTCCAGGCCGTTCATTGACTCGCCCACGTCGAGATCGACGCGTCGGCTGCGCTGACTGGCTTCGAATACTTCGGTCGAGAAAACTTCGTCTTCCGCACGCGGCTGCTCGACGGTGTCGCCGCTTCCCAAGGCATTCGCCAAGCGATCCAGATCCAAGTCGATGCTGTCGCCGCTGAGGCCGCGCAACTTCGAAGTCGAATCTACATCCACTTTGCCCGCATCGCCAACGTCGGAGAATTCGGGCGATTTGAAACGCGACGTAGCCGCGACGTCGAAATCGCGCGTATCACGCAGCATTTGTACGGTGGGAGCCGACTCCGGACCCAGCACCGCCGTCTTGACTTCCTCGTGGCCGGAATCCAGGTCCGCGATGAAGGACGCCTCCAACTCACGTTCCAGTTCCGTCAAATCGCGATCGCGGGAGCGGCTTTCCGCCTCCGCCATCATACGCCGCGATTTTTCATCGAGGCCCGCCACCATGGTCGGTGCGTCGGACGGATGATCGGTCTCCTCGAGGTGCGAGCCGCTGACAGCCGGCGATCCGGTCTGCTCGAGCGAGTCGAGATCCAAACCCAGATCGTCCACCGATATTTCAGCCGTCTGATCTGCCTTCACCGATCCCAGCTTCGAAGAAATCCGGTCGCGCACATCATTGGACTTCATCGTCGGCGATTCGATGGTGGGTGAGTCAGTGAAGTTCATCAACTCCGATTCAACCGTCGGCTCGTCGCGCGGCGGCATCTCGCGCGTCGGCGACTCATCCGCACCGCGCTCCGGCGTATCCAAGGTAAAATCGAGATCGGAGCTCGCGTGCATGGCCGGGGATTCGCCGGTCGATTCAGTATCGGCGCTCTCCTTGGCGAGCGGGTGATCCAAGCGGCTGCGCTCGCCTTCCGGATCGCCGAACAAATCGATGTCGACGCGGTTCTCGCCGCCTTCGAGGTTCAGATCGACCAGCGCGCCTGCACCACGGCCGCTGCCCGCGACGCTGGCGAACAGGGGCTCGTCCGGGCAAATCTGCTTGCCCATGATGACGATCTTATCCCACTCCCCGGCGGGAGCACGATCACGCGTGGCCTCCAAGCCCTTTGCGGTCTGCAGGAATGCGTCCTTGTTGCCCCAGACGAAATAAATCTCCAGCAGCTTGAGGCGCAGATCGCGCCGATCCGGCTCGCGCTCGAGCGCAATGCGTACCAGGTCGGCCGCCTGATCGTACAGGCCGTACGCCATGTGAAAATCGGCTTCGGCCAGCGGGTCGCCTTGATCGAGATTGACCGCGCTCTCGCTCGACATGGTGTCGTCGGCGGACTTGATGTCCGAATGCGTATCCCCCAGGGACTCCGCTGCATCGCCGAATTCAGGCAGTCGATGTTCCCCCGACTCTTCGACCACGAACGAGTCATCGCCGCGGCGCATGGATCCGAGCTTGGCGGTGGGATCGCGGAAGTCCGCGACGTCGGTTGCCTCCATCCGATTGAGGATGTCGTTACCCCCGCCCCCCTGTCGGCGCCGCCAAGCGGCGAACACCAACACGAGAATAAAGGCGACGATGACCGCGGCCGGGACCCACCAGTTCGCTGCGACCCAGTCGATCCAGCTTCCCGAGTCTGCGGGCGCTGCGGCTGGCTTCTTCTGCACCACCGGCGGCGCACGAGTCGGTGCCGGCGTCGATGTGCTTTGCACCGGTGGCGGCACTGCGGTCGATGTCGCGGCAGGAAGTGTCGCCGTGGCAGGCGCAGGCGTCACTGGCGGCGACGCAGTGGGTATGGCGGCTGCCGGAGTTTGCACGGCCGGCGCGGGAGTGGGCTGAGCCACCGGCGCAGGAGTCGGAGTCGGCGCAGTGGCAGGCATGCCGAGCTTGCGCTGCAGAGCGCTGAGTTCGCCATTGCGGATGTCGATGAGGCGGTGCGATTCCGCGAGTTGTCCTTCCAGGTCATGGACCCGATCCTTGAGAGCCTGTGATTCGGCGGTTGCAGAGCCCGAATCGCCGCCGCCGGCGCCCGCACGGGCGCTTGGCGTCACGAGCCGCAGGTGTCCGCCGGACGGTGCACCGCTCGCCTCATGCCAGGCATCCATTTGACGGCGCACTTCGCTGATCGCTTCGGTTTGATTCAACGCCGCTATGTCATCCGCGCCTGGAATTCGCAGTACCGAGCCGCGCCGCAGAATATTGATGTTCCCGCCGAAGGCATCAGGATTGGCGCGATATACCGCCAACATGGTCTGGTCGATGTTCGCCGGCGAACCATGCAGGCTGCGCGCGATCTTGGTCAGCGTATCGCCTTGATTCACCCGATAGCTGCTGCCGCTGATTGAACCCGCGGGCTCCACAGCGGGTGCGGCAGAGGACTGGCTCGCGGCCGGAGCACGGGGTGCGGGCGCAGTCATGGCGGGAGCAGGGGCAGGCGCCGGCCTGCCTGTTGCGGCACTGCTCGGCGCGGTGACGGGTGCCGCGCTGCGCGCGGTTTCGCCCGGCGTGTACACCGGCGGGTCCAGCAATACCGTGTACTCGCGCATCAAACGGCCGCGCGCCCAATTCACCTCGACCAAGAAAGTCACGAACGGTTCGGGAATGGCGTCGCTGGAGCGAACCAACAAGGACTCGCGTCCGTTCTTGCCCTTGCCCACCTTGAACGTCAGTGTCGACAGGAACGGTGGGCGATCGATGCCGTAGCGCGTGAACGCATCGCGGCCGGCGAGGCTGGCGCGCAGCGCGTTCAATTCATCCGGAGAGGCCGCAATCAGGTCGATCTCGGCGTTCATCGGCTCGTTGAGCGATGAGTTCAGATGGATCTCACCCAGGCCCAATGCCGAAGACAGGGACGGCCACAGCAAGGAGGGGGACAGCAGGCACGCCAACAGCATCAGGCGGGGCATCGTCACGGACATTTCTACTCCCAGGAATCTGGTAGGCAAGCGGGTAAA
>JANYIY010000409.1 GCA_025358615.1 Gammaproteobacteria bacterium
CGCAGCGGCAGATATTGCCGCTCATGGCACCGTCGATATCGGCGTCGCTGGGCGCAGGGTTGGTTTCCAACAATGCCGTGGCCGACATGATCTGTCCTGATTGACAGTAGCCGCACTGCGGTACTTGAAGCTTGACCCAGGCCGCTTGCACTGCCTTCGCCGGCGTCGTAACGAGGCCCTCGATGGTGGTGACTTGGCGGCCTGCGACTGTCGACAGGGGGGTAACGCAGGAGCGGATGGCTTTGCCGTCCAGCTGCACTGTGCACGCGCCGCATAGCGCCATTCCACAACCAAATTTGGTGCCGGGCAGTCCGGCGACTTCGCGGATGGCCCAGAGCAGGGGCATGTTGGGATCGGCTTCCAAAGTGGTGGGATTGCCGTTGAGGACGAATGCTGTGGTCATGCTGACTCCGCCTGGACCGGATTGGCAGGCGATTCATTCTACAATAACGCACGGGGTCACGACGAACGGGAGTTGCTGTGAATAGACGCGAATTGCTCGAGATGGGAATCAGTGTTGCAGCGAGTGCATCGGCCGGCGCGTTCATCTTGAGTGAGGCTCACGCGGAAGTGCCTAGCCGGTACGCCGCGGCGTTTGAACTGCTCGACCGCTATGTCGAGCAGTATCTAGCGGACATGAATGCGCCCGGGTTGACGCTGTCGCTGGCCGATGCCGGCGGTGTGCAACGTGTGTGCACGTACGGCCTCGGCGACATTGCGCTGCGCGCGCCGCTCAACACGGAAGAGCTATTTCACATCGGCTCGATCACCAAGTCATTTCTGGGTCTGTGTCTGCTGCAGCTACGCGACGCAGGCAAGCTCGATCTGCACCGCCCCGTTCGGCAATACCTACCCTGGCTGCGATTCGACGCCGCGACTCGGCCGCTCACGGCACATGACCTGCTCACCCACTCGGCGGCACTGCCGGACGGGCCGCTGTTTCCCACCGACCCTGCCTTCAGGCATCGTGCGAACGCCGCGCCGGGTACGTACTTCCACTACTGCAACATGGGCTATGAGGCGCTGGGACATCTGCTCTCAGAGTTGGATGGCCGTCCTCTGGCGGAGTCGTTCCGCGTCCGTTTGCTCGAGCCCCTGGGAATGGCGGCGACCCAACCGCTGATTAGCGTCGATGCCTTTGGGCGCATCGCAACGAGTTACCAGGCGGCCTACAACGAACGGCCGTTTCCGCGGCTGGGGCGACTTGCGCAAAGTCCGCCGATTGCCATGTCCGCGGGATCTGGCTGCATCGCCTCGACGGCCCGGGACATGGGTGTCTACATGACCATGCTGATCAATCGCGGCGCCGCCCCTGCCGGCCGGGTGGTGTCTGCGGCCGGCTTCGAATTGTTCGCGCAGGAGCAGATGGCAGCGGAACACTTCGGACCGGGCGCGTCGTATGGCTACGGCATTGCCGTTGATCGGCTCGATGGGCACAAGCGTCTACGGCATACCGGCGGAATGGTGTCCTTCGCCTCCGCACTCGAGATCGATCTGGATTCGGGCGTCGGCGCGTTCGCCTCCATCAATGCCATGCAGGGATACCGGCCCCGTCCGGTCGCGGAATATGCGCTGCGCTTGATGCGCGCCTGTCGCGAGCGCGCCGCGCTGCTTGACGTGCCGGCGCGCAACCCCTCCTGGCGCGTCGCTAGTGCGAGCGACTACGCCAACCGCTATGAGGGGGCGGGTGGCCGTAGTCTTACCGTCCTTGCCGAGGGCGACCGACTATTCCTGATGCATCAAGCTGCGCGGCTGGCGCTCGAGCCGGCGCAGGAGCCGGACGACGCTTTCATCGTGCCGCATCCTGAATTCGCCCACTTTGCATTGCTGTTCGGCCGTGCGGGCAGCGATGGCAAGGGTGCGGTGGTCGAGGCGGGATGGGGCGAGACTTGGTACGCGGCAGCCGCCTACGACGGCCCACGCGAATTCAAAGTGCCGGCTGAATGGCAGCGTTACGTGGGCCACTACAGGAATGAGGATCCCTGGATAGGCAGCAATCGCATCGTCATTCGCAGCGGCAAGCTGTGGCTGAACGGAGTGGTGCCGCTCGAGCCCGCGGCCGACGGTCGCTTCTATCTGCGAGACGAACCGGCCAGCCCCGAGTGGGTGGGATTCTCCGACTTCGCCGGCGGACACGCGATGCGTATGCGTCTGTCGGGTGCAAACCTCACCCGTGTTTGACGTGCAGGGAGGCTGTCACTGCGGCAATCGTCAGTCGTCAGGGATTTCTTCGCCGGGAAACAAGGCATCGTTGAAGCCGAACTGGGTGAGATCGCGAATGCGCCGCGGATACAGAATGCCGTCGAGATGATCGACTTCGTGCTGCACGACCCGCGCATGAAAGTCGCTGACCGTGCGGTCGATGGGAGCCCCGGCGGCATCTTGGCCGGTGTAGCGCAGGCTGCGATATCGCGGCACCAAGCCACGCATGCCGGGCACAGATAGGCACCCCTCCCAGCCCTCTTCCTGTTCGTCGCCCAGGGGGCTGAGAATCGGGTTGATCAGGACCGTAAATGGCACGGAATCGGCCTCCGGGTAGCGCGGGTTGCTTTCGAAGCCGAAAATCATCACCCGCAGCCCCACCCCAATTTGCGGTGCAGCGAGCCCCGCGCCATTGAGTTCGCGCATCGTGTCCCGCATATCGGAAAGCAGGTTTTTGAGCTCTGGAGTGCCAAATCCGCTCACCGGCGCGGCAACTGCCAGCAGGCGCGGATCGCCCATTTTGAGAACTTCGCGTATTGCCATAGTTCCTAGTATCTTAGCGACGTTTTCCAAGGGAGCCTATGCCCGGTCGTTTATACATAAAAACCTTCGGCTGTCAGATGAATGAGTACGATTCCGGCAAGATGCGGGATGTGCTCGAGACGGCGCATGGCATGACCCGTACCGAAGATCCGGCCGAGGCGGACGTATTGCTGGTCAATACCTGCTCGGTGCGCGAAAAGGC
>JANYIY010000249.1 GCA_025358615.1 Gammaproteobacteria bacterium
CGCGTGGATTTGCTCCTTTGAGTGCACCTTTTGTTCGAATTGTCAGATGGAGATGCTGCGGGGAAAGTGCCCTAACTGTGGGGGTGAACTTCAGCGTCGGCCCGGACGAGCCGACCATTTACTCGCGAAGTACCCTGCTACTACTAAGCGAATCGTAAAGGACTCCGGGTGTCAGTCAGGCCCAGGCCATACTGCGGCCACTGCAAATCGGAGATCGACATGAAGCGAGTCACTGGCATCGGCGGCATCTTTTTCAAGGCAAAGGACGCGCCCGCACTTCAGGCTTGGTACAAGCGTCATCTCGGGATCGATGTGCAGGAGTGGGGTGGTACCGCGTTCACCTGGGCCGACTCGGATGGCAGACCCACAGGGGGAACGACTGTCTGGTCCGTGAGTTCGCAGGCAGGTGACCAGTTTGCTCCCAGCACCGCCTCCTTCATGGTGAACTACCGCGTAGAGGACCTGTATTCCGTGGTCGCGGCACTCAAAGCGGAAGGCTGCAATGTCCTCGACAAGATCGATGACGCTGAGTACGGCAAGTTTGCCTGGGTCATCGATCCCGAGGGAAACAAGGTCGAATTGTGGCAACCGCCCGCCGGTCAATGAAACGCGCCCCGCGCTTGGTCGGCGTCACTCGACGGTTAGGCTTTTCGCCAGATTTCTAGGCTGATCAACGTCGGTGCCTTTTAGCACCGCCACGTGATAGGCAAGCAGTTGCAAGGGAATGGCGAACATGATCGGCGCTTGCAGTGCCGAAGCCGCCGCCGGCATTTCGATCACGGTCACGCCCTCCTCACTGCGCATGTGCGCCTGCGGATCGGCGAACACGTAGAGCCGTCCGCCGCGTGCGCGTACTTCCTGTAGATTCGATTTGAGTTTCTCCAGGAGCTCGTTGTTCGGCGCCACTGCCACCACCGGCATATCCTCGTCCACCAAGGCCAAGGGTCCATGCTTGAGTTCCGCGGCAGCATAGGCTTCCGCGTGAATGTAGGATATCTCCTTGAGCTTCAGCGCGCCCTCCATGGCAACCGCGTGCAGGGGCCCGCGGCCTAGAAACAACGCGTGGTGCTTGTCCGCGAAAACTTTGGCGAGTTCCTGAATGGCGGAGTCCAGCTTCAGCGTCTTCTCCACCAGGCCCGGTAACTGCAGCAGTTGCGATACGAGTTCGGGTTCCTGTACGGAGGCGCTGCCGTTTTTGGCAAGCGCGATGGTCAACATGGCGAGCGCCGCCAGCTGAGTCGTGAGAGCCTTGGTCGACGCGACTCCGATCTCCGGTCCGGCTCGAGTCAGCAACACCAGCCCCGATTCGCGCACCATGGAGCTTTCGGCCACATTGCAAATCGTCAGCGTGGACAGATACTGCGCCTGCTTGGCGTTGCGCAAAGCGGCCAGAGTGTCGGCGGTTTCGCCGGATTGTGAAATCGTGACGAACAAGGTATCCGGCGTGATCACGGGATCGCGATAACGGTACTCGCTGGCGATTTCAACTCGTGCCGGTATGCGGCAGATCTGCTCAATGAAGTAGCTGGCGACCAGGCCGGCGTGAAAGCTGGTGCCGCACGCCGCGATATGCACGGCCTTGACCTTTTTGAATACCTGCTCGGCGCCGGGACCGAAGGCCGCATCGAGAAGTTTGCCGCCGGCTATGCGCTCCTCCAGAGTCCGCGCAATGGCGCGCGGCTGCTCGTGGATTTCCTTGAGCATGAAGTGCCGGTACTGGCCGCGTTCCACCGCGTCGGCGGACAGCTCGCTTTCGCGGATCGGCCGTGCGCGGCGAGCGCCCGCGCTATCAAGAATCTTGATCGACGTGCGGCGTATCTCCGCGACGTCGCCCTCTTCGAGGAACATGAAGCGGCGAGTGACGGGCAGCAGCGCGGCGACATCGGAGGCGACGAAATTCTCATCGACGCCGAGACCGATGACCACGGGGCAACCTTGCCGCGCCACCACGACACACTCGGGGTCCGATTCGCTGATGACGGCCAGCGCATAAGCGCCCCGCAGGTCGGCCACGGTCTTGCGCACTGCCTCGAATAGATCAGCCGAAGAGGCCAGGTGAAGATGAATGCGGTGCGCAACGACTTCGGTATCGGTTTCGGAGGTAAAGGTGTAGCCCAACCCCTTGAGCTCGGCGCGCAGCACTTCATGATTTTCAATGATGCCGTTGTGCACGATGGCGACGCCGTCACGGGATACGTGCGGGTGGGCATTGTTGACGGTGGGGACTCCATGCGTCGCCCAACGGGTGTGCGCGATGCCGACATGCCCGGCAATGGGGGTCGCGTCGAGGGCATCTTGCAGAATCTTGACCTTGCCGACGGTGCGCAGGCGGGCAACTCGGCCACTTTCGACTACGGCGATACCGGCAGAGTCATAGCCGCGGTATTCCAAGCGCCGCAAGCCCTCCATGAGTATCGGCACTGAATTGCGCTCCGCAATCACACCCACGATTCCACACATAAGGCTTGGCTCCGTCGCCGGGCTAAAAAGGCTGCCTAGTGTGCCCGACGTAGACGGGAAGTCTAGGGCACAGGTCTAGGACTGAGGCTCAAAGGTCAGGAGAGGGGTGGCATCTAGTACTAGCCTATTTATACTATTTACTAACTAGTATTAGTATGTGTATAGTATTGGCTTATGGACGATAGCAATGCCAAGAAGTTTCAAAAGGACCTGAACGGGGGCCTGGTAGGGTTGGTGTTGCTCGCCATCCTCGACCAATCGCCTGACGACCTATACGGCTATGAGATCGCCAAACGGCTGGCCAGCGCCAACGAGGGCGTAGCGATCTTCAAGGAGGGCACCATTTACCCGGTGCTGCGTGCCCTATCGGCCGCGAATCTGCTCACCAGCCGCATCGTTCCCTCGTACGCTGGACCCGCACGGCGCTACTACCGCATTACCGATCAAGGCCGCGCCGTGCTCGCAGAATGGACCGCCATCTGGGCCGGAACGCGCAGCTTCGTCGATCGCTTCATCGAAAAAGGAAATCCGCCATGACCCGCAGCGCGCCGCGTTCCATCGACCAATATCTCAAGGCATTGCGCGAGGAGCTCGCCGGTGAAGATGCCGCTCTCATACAGGATGCTCTGTACGACGCCGAAGAATATCTGCGCGCGGAAGTGGCGGCGCACCCGGACAAATCCGAGGCCGACGTGCTGGAATTGATCGCGTCCACGTACGGCGCTCCCGATGAAGTGGCGAGCGCATATCGCGACACCGAGGCGAAGGTAAAGGCCGCCATGACCACGCCACGCAAATTGCCGCAGAGCGGTGCGGGCGCATTCTTCGGCGTGTTCTTGGACCCACGCGCCTACACCTCGCTGTTTTTCATGTTGCTATCGCTCGCCACCGGCGTCATTTACTTCACCTTCTCGGTCACCGGCTTGGCCCTCTCAGCAGGTCTATCCGTGCTGGTGATCGGAATTCCCTTCTTTCTCATGTTCATTGCGCTTACGCGCGTGGTATCGCTCGCCGAGGGGCGTTTGATCGAAGCCATGACCGGCGAGCGCATGCCGCGGCGTCCGGTGCATCAGAACACCGCCGCCGGATTCTGGGCGCGGGTCGGCCAGATGCTGAAAGACAGGCGCACCTGGACCACGCTCGCCTATCTGATATTGATGCTGCCGCTCGGCATCGCGTACTTCGTCATGGCCGTGGTCGGTCTGTCGGTGAGTCTCGCCTTCATTTTCGCGCCGCTGGTCGAAATCGCGAGCCGATTCGGCTGGTTCGACTTGCCCGACGACATCCATATGTATCCGGTATGGCTCGATTCGCTGTGGGCGTTGCCCTTTATGGTTCTGGTGGGCGTGTTGCTGCTCACTCTACTGATGCACCTGGCACGCGGCATCGGACGCCTGCATGCCATGTATGCGAAAGCGCTGCTCGTGGCGCCGGCGGCCAAGCTCGCGAACGCCGCCTAGAAATGCAGGATTGCGTCCATGGCGATCATGGCCTGTGAATGCTTCCCCATCCCCGGCGTCAGGAAAGGATTGTCGTAGGCATCCACATCGCGCGAATGATCGAAGCGCAGCTCGGGGCGCAATTCAATGACGTCACCGACCCAGTGAGTATAGGAGAAATCAAACTCGTAGTAGCGCGTCTTGAACCCCGTGCGCTGGCCCCTAGCGTCGTTCAAGAAGTCCGTGCGCCAGCTGAAGATGTCGCGCGGTCCGTACTGATAATTGATGTAGTTGACGACGGCCCATTCATACGAATAACAGGTGACCAGCGTCGGATTGCAAATTGCCCCTGACGGCGCACCCACTTTGAGGTAGGAATAGCGCTGGGCAATCAAAGCCAGACCCGCTGGATTTTCCACGTTGGGGGTGTGGCTCTGCCACATGTACCAGGCTTCGGTATCCATGTGCCATTGGGAATTGAACTTGTGATACCAAGTGGCGACGGCGTGCTGCACATTGTTCCAGCGCCAGTTACCGTCATTGATGCCGTTCATGCAGGGATAGATGCTGTCGTTGCCCGAATCCGAGGTCCATTGGACGCAGGCCGCCGGGGTAAGGTGCCGCTCGCTTTTCACCCAAGGGGCGACGTCACTACCGCTACTGATCTCGGTTTGGATCTGCCAATTCTTGCTGAGCCGGGTGGTCGCAACCACTCCGCTTTGAGTGTACGGGTCCACGGTGTAAAGCAGCGAGTGACTGTAAGTCAAGTTGTTCGGCGCGAGCTGGGCTTCGATGTCCGGAATGGAGACATAGCGGCCGACGCGAACGTTGGTGCCCATGCCGATTTTAGGCAGCCAGAAATCCAGGTAGGACATGACGGGATCGAAGCCGTACTGCCGCGTCTCATTCGTGTACTGATTGCTGAAAATGCCTTGAGTAAAGGTGTACTTGTAATCGGTTCCGTACAGCATCGTCAGACGGCCGCCCCAGTCGAAATGATCGCGCTGAATTTCGTCCGGC
>JANYIY010000001.1 GCA_025358615.1 Gammaproteobacteria bacterium
ACCGCAAGGGATTTCGTGTCGATGACGGCGAGCTTGCCTTGATCGGTCTCGATATTCACGTACACCATGCCTGCGGGATCGGCGGCCATGAATTCCGGGGGGCCGGCCAGCGCGACGGTGGCCACGATTTGCATCGTCCCGGCATCGAATATCGACAGGTTGGCAGATTCGCCGTTGGCGGCGATGAGTACATTGTGGCGTGGCTCGTACAGTATGGAATCCGGTTTCTTTCCGGAAACCGGCACTTCCTCGATTACCCGTAAAGTATCCAGTTCGAATACCGAGATGCTGTCGCTGCGTCCATTGCTGGTGAAGCCGCGGGTCAGCGCCGGCGCGAACGCGATGCCGTGGACTCCGAGGGTGTGCGCAATGTTGCCGACGGGTTTGCCACTGACCGTTTCGATGACGTCTACTCGATCGCCGCGACTGATGAACAGGCGCGCGCCGCTGGCCTCCAGGGCCAACGTGTCCCAACCACCGCTTCCACCCAGCCGCCAACTTTGCGACACGGTGTAATTCGCTGCGGGCAGCGGAGAGGTGTCCGCGGCGTGTGACGCAATGGTAGCCGTCTGCAAGAGTGCATACCCGACTAACACTAAATGGCGCAAGTAACTCATCTCCGTTGCGTGGGAAGTTAGTTTACCTGGATTGACTCGCGGAGAAAAACCGCCGCAATTTCCCATGTAATTCCTACAAATAACCGACAAATCGATCACGCAGACATGGGCCTCAACGCGGTTGCGCCGCGATGACCGCCAATCCCCGGAGTACGAGATCCGGCACGATCTCACCCTGCAATCGCATCGTGCCGGTGATCATTGCGGCGTCGCCGCCGGTGATGAACAACTTGGGCTTTACGCCGGTGCTTTGCTCGATCACTTCGGCGGCCCGATCCGCCATGCCCGCCAAGGCGAAAACAGCGCCCCGAGACACGGCTGCAATAGTGTTGTTAGCCAGTACACCGGCAAGAGACGGAGTGCTGCGCTGCACCGCCTTCGCAATATCGCTGGTCTTGTTCATCAAGGCCTCGCGCATCATGTGAATGCCGGGCGCGATCAGGCCGCCGAGATGCCGGCCACCGGCGTCCACGCTATCAACCTTGACCGCGGTTCCGGCATCCACCACACACAGCGCCGAACGTGCGATGGTCCAAGCGCCGATCAAGGCGAGCCAGCGGTCGGCGCCCAATAGTGCCGGGTCAAGATATCCATTGGTGAGGCCCAGAAATTCCGGGGCTGCGGTCACGTACTCGACGTCGATCTTGAACACCTTCTTGGCTAGCAGGTTGAGCGTTTTTGCCATGGCGGGTCCGGCCACATTGGAAACCAGCACCCGCTGTGGCTTTTCGCCCGATTCGAATAGTGCGCTGGTCCAAATGCCCGGCTTGGCGTTGCGATGCACGACGGCTTGCTGATCGGACAGTCCGGTAGTGGTGAGCCAAGCCCACTTCAGGCGGGTGTTACCCACGTCGATGACCAAAATCATGCGGTGCTTATTGCCCTAAATACGCCGACGATCGCGCAAGCGCGCAAGGATAGCATCGCCTGTGGCTTATGCGGAGTGGGCAGAACAGGGCGCGTCACATAACCGCCCTGGTAACGCTAAACTGCATCATTCCGTTGCCGTACGTGGAAAGAGGTGTGGTGAATGTTTGACCTGAAGCAGGTGATTTCGAATGTGCCGGACTTTCCGCGCCCCGGCATTCTATTCCGCGATATCTCTCCGTTGCTACGCGATCACTTCGACGTCACGATGCAGGCATTGGATGCGTTGTTGACCGATGCGGAGTGGGCCGACGTGGATGCGGTGGCAGGAGTAGAGTCGCGCGGGTTCATCTTGGGCGCCGCTCTTGCGACCCGTCGCGGCAAGGGCTTCGTGTTGGTCCGAAAACAAGGAAAATTGCCCCCGCCGGTGGTCGAAGTGGCCTATCAACTCGAATACGGATCGGGTGTTTTGGAGATGCAGCGCGGACGGGGGCGCCTGCTGTTGGTGGATGACGTGCTCGCCACCGGCGGCACCATGAGCGCCGCGGCCGAATTATGTCAACGCGCGGGCTACCAGCTGCAAGGGCTGGCTGCCTTGATCGATCTGAATATCGTCACCGGCTATGCGTGGCGGAATTTGCGGCTGCGTGCTGCGATCAGCTATTAGCCGCGGATGCCCTTGATCACGCTGCCGAACACGCTGGTGGTTATGGCGCTGCGCGCAGAATCCGCCGGCGTATTCGAGGCGGCGGACGTCCCGGTTTTGTATTGCGGCGTAGGCAAAGTCAACGCCGCCATCGCCCTTACCCGCGAGTTGACCCGCTATTTGCTGCAGGATCAAGCGATGCCGTTGGTACTGAATTTCGGGTCGGCTGGTAGCCGTCGCCATGCCGCAGGTACTTTGGCGCAATGCCATGAGTTCGTTCAGCGCGACATGGACGTCAGTGGTTTAGGATTTGCACTGGGTGTGACGCCCTATGACGATGCCCCCGATTGTTTGCGCTTCGAGCCGATGTTCGCCCAATTGCCTTCTGCGGTCTGCGGCAGCGGTGACTCGTTTTCGACCCGCGTGGTGGGCGTCGATTGTGCTGTCGTCGATATGGAAGCCTATGCGCTCGCCAAGGTATGCTGGAGCCACAGGGCGCCCTTCGCCTGCGCCAAATATGTGACTGACGGCGCCGACGACGCGGCGGCCAATGACTGGCACAGCAACGTGCACAAGGCCGCCGACGAATTCTTGCGTTTGTACCGCGCGGTCGTGCGATAGTCGCCCGACACCGGATGCAGGCGATTTGCGCACAGGGAATTATAGGCTTGTCGAGATTTGCGTTATCGATCTGTGTGTTCGCGCTGGCGCTGCCGGCGGCGCACGCAGACGTAAAAGTGATCGAGGGGCCTACGCCGATCCAAGATGGCGAGGCCAAGTCGGCCGGCGATATCACGGTGGTGAACGAGAAGTTGGCCTTTGCGCTGGCCGTCGGATCGCCGGTTCCGTATGGGGTGCCGCGCGGCGCGATTATCGACGTGGCGCCGGTCGTGAACGGCAAGATTGGCCGGGATTGCGTCGTTTTTGCGGATTTCATTCCCGACAACTGGTCGGCGTGGCCCAATACCTTTCATCACATCAAGATTCTCGAGCGCGGCCCTTCCCGAGTCGTCGTCCGAACGGAGCGTGACTGGGGAAAGGTAACGATCAGTACGCTTTACACGCTCAAGGCGGATGCGGACGCGGTGGAGATTCGCACCACGATGACCAATGACGGCCCCGCGCTGCCCGATCTATTGTCCGGTCTGACCCTTTGGCCGAAGGGCGGCTATCTTTTCGGTGTTCCGGGGCTGGCCGGTATTGTGAACGGTGCGACCGAGGGTGCGCTGGCCGACCGGGTGGTTGCCTATGATGAGCGCTGGAGCGTAGCGCTGCATGCTCCATACACCGACCATATCAGCGACGGGTCCATGGACATGTATCGATTGCACTCGTTGGGCGCGCGGCAGACCCAGGTGTTCGAGGCATGGTTGCAGGTGGGTTCGAGCGGCGATCTGAAGCCGGTCATCGCCGCCGAAATCGCGCACCACCACCTCGCTTCCGGAATCGTTCGCGGAGCGGTCACCGCGGAAGACGGCAAGCTGGTTGAGGCGCCCGTTGTAGTGATTGAAAAGCAGGGTAAGCTCGTATTCGCCGTGACCGCCGAGCACCCACCCATAGGGCTTGCCCTGCTTTTCAATCACTACAACGGGCGCCTCGACCGGCTTGCCGTCTTCCGCAGTGACCGCTCCGCGAACGATTCCGGAAGCGAGGTGGTGGTGCGCGATTTCGGCGGCGATGACCGGCTTCAGATCGCCGCTCGAACCCACCTGCAACCATGCCTCGAACACCTGGGTCTGCCGTGCGCCCAACGTGTG
>JANYIY010000002.1 GCA_025358615.1 Gammaproteobacteria bacterium
ATCGAACGGCTGCAAACTGACCTCGGGGAATACCTCAAACGTCGCGACGTACTTGAGGTCCTGCCCCTCATCCATGCTTTGCGGCTCGATGCGCGGGTTGCCCGCCGGTGAGAGTTTGTTTTCAGTGACGGCCTCGGCAAAGCTCGATTGCAGCAGCTCGCCTATCACCTCGCGATGCACCTGCATTCCAAACTGCTGGCGAATGACCTTGAGCGGCGCCTTGCCGGGACGAAAACCATTCAAGCGGGCGGTGCGGCTCAAATTCTTCAGGCGCGCATCGATTTCCTTGCTGACGCGCTCGGCGGGCACCTGCACCTGCATGCGGCGCTCCAACTTACTGGTATTCTCTACGGAAACTTGCATGACAATCCTCAAGGGTTAGCGTGTGTCGATCCTGATGACCAACGCGTGGTGCGAAAGGCGAGACTCGAACTCGCACGGGTTACCCCACCAGATCCTAAGTCTGGCGCGTCTACCAATTCCGCCACATTCGCATCGGAACAGCTCTCTAGTATAGCTGGCGCGTCCCTCAGCGGGGTTCGTTTTCGCGGACCAACAGGCGGGCCACTTCCCGCAGCGCCGGCAGACCGTTTTCCAGCATGAAATACAGCGGACTATCGCCTTCGAAAGGTGCGGCCTCGCGCGGAGCATGTACCCAGGCCCAGGCGCGATCCTTGGGGGTGGAGTCCGAGGTCAGGGAGTACTGAATATTGGCGATCAACGCAGCCCGCTCCTGCTGGGTTGCCGACAGGCGCGGCGCCTGACCCAGGC
The DNA here is from genome assembly GCA_025358615.1 of Gammaproteobacteria bacterium. Lineage (GTDB taxonomy): Bacteria > Pseudomonadota > Gammaproteobacteria > Steroidobacterales > Steroidobacteraceae > Bog-1198. Next base: position 772 of record JANYIY010000002.1, read on the forward strand.
GATAGCGCTTCAGCACTTGGGGGGACGGAATCTTGAGCAAGCGGCATTGCTGCAGTGGCGAGAGTTCCCAGGCATCGGCTATGGCGAAGAATCTCTTGAGTGCACTGGTGCTGGTATGGCGTGCCGCGCGACGGCTCGCCGGCTGCAGTACCAATCGGGGGCCAGTGCGAGGCTTGCTGGGCAATACGGTTCTCACGATGAGTCGCCCAGCATACTCCGTAAACGCTCCTGCGCTCGCCAGCGTGGGTGGTCCTGGCTATCATGCATGCATGACCTTTGCTGAACGGCTCTCACGAGCGCAACACGCCAGCGGCAGCCTGGTTTGCGTCGGCCTCGATCCGGATCCTACGAAACTGCCTAAGGATCTCGATGGCGCCATGGACCGCTTTCCCAACGCCCTACCTTTATATGCCTTCAATCGCCGCATCGTCGATGCCACGGCCGACATCGCGGCCGCGTACAAGCCCCAGATCGCCTTCTACAGCGCATTGGGGGCCGAGGATCAACTGCTTGCCAGTATTCGCTACATCCGCGAACGAGCGCCTCATGCGCTGGTCATTTTGGACGCCAAGCGCAACGACATCGGCAATACCGCCGAAGCCTATGCCCGCGAAGCCTTCGATCGCTATGGCGCCGACGCGGTCACGGTGAATCCCTACATGGGCGAGGATTCGGTAAGACCCTTCCTGGCGCGGCCGGACCGCGGTGCCATTCTGTTATGCCGCACCTCGAATCCCGGCGCCAAGGATTTCCAGGATCTGCTCAACGAGGGCGTGCCGCTGTATCGTCGGGTAGCAGAGCGCGCGGCCCGGCATTGGAACCAGAATCGCAATCTCATGCTGGTCGTCGGCGCGACTTATCCGCGCGAAATGGCGGACTTGCGCCGCGCCCATCCCGAGGTGCCCTTCTTGGTGCCGGGCATCGGCGCACAGGGCGGTGATCTCGATGCCACCCTTGACGCAGGTCTCGACGCGCACGGCGCCGGCCTGCTGATCAACTCCTCACGCGGCATCATTTACGCCGGCGGCGGCTCGGCCGAGGCCATTCGCGCGGCAACCGTCGATCTGGCGGCGGCCATCAATCGGAAACGCGCCGGAACGCCGGCCGCTAAAACGCCGACTTGATGGCGCCGCCGTCCACCCGCAGCGCCGCGCCATTGGTTGCGGAGGACAGCGGGCTCGCCACATAGGTCACCATCGCCGCGACTTCTTCGGGGGTGGCGAATCGCTGCAGCAATGACGTCGGCCGCGCGGTCTTGAAGAAGTCCTTCTCCACCGTTTCCGCGCTCTGACCGGACTTGGCGGCCATCTCGGCGACGAAATCGCCCACACCGCGAGATCGGGTCGGTCCCGGCAACACACTGTTGACTGTCACCCCGGTTCCGGCGGTCGTCTCCGCAAGACCGCGTGCGACGGCAATTTGCGCCGCCTTGGTCATGCCGTAATGAATCATTTCCGCCGGGATGTGGTAACCGCTCTCACTCGAAATGAAAATGATGCGGCCCCAGTTGCGTCGGCGCATGGCCGGCAGGTATAGCCGCGACAAGCGCGCCCCGCTCAGCACGTTCACCTCGAAGAATCGCCGCCAGTCGGCGTCGGTGATTTCTTCGAACGCGCGCACCTCGAAGATACCCAGGTTATTGACCAGGATATCAACCGCAGGATGCAGCTGCAGCAGCGCGTCGGCTACGCCCGCCTCGCTCAAGTCGCCGGCGAACCCGCTCACCTCGCCTTTGGTGTGGGCCCGCATTGCCGTCACTGCCGCATCCACCGCCGCCGGCGTTCTGCCGGACACGATCACCGAGGCGCCTTCGCGCGCCAGCGATGTGGCGATGGCGTTGCCGATGCCGGCAGTGGAGCCCGTCACCAGCGCGATCTTGCCGGTGAGTTTTAGATCCATGAAATGACGCCTGAGATAGGGATACTCGGCATCACAGCGCCGTGTCCACCGGCACCGAGTTGAGTTTGTAGACGATTCCCTCCTTCATCACGAAGCTGACGCGCTTCATCACGCTGATGTCGTCGATGGGATTGCCGGGCACCGCCACCACATCGGCGAGCTTGCCCGCGGTGACCGTACCCAGATCCTTGTCATGCCGCAGCAACTGCGCAGCGCTGATGGTCGCGGCTTGAATGGTGAACATCGGCGGCATGCCCGCTTCCACCATCAATTCGAATTCATGCGCGTTCTGACCATGCGGATACACCGCCGCATCGGTGCCGAAAGCAATTTTCACATGTGCCTTGTACGCGCGCCCCGCCGTGGCTTGAATCAAGGGTCCGATCGCCGCAGCCTTGGCGGCGATCTGTGCCGGATAGTAGCCCGGCACCTTGGCCTGACGCGCCACGAAGTCGCCGGCAATGATGGTGGGCACGTACCAGGTGCCATGCTCCACCATGAGCTTCATGTCCTCTGCGTCCATGTAGGTGCCGTGTTCGATCGAGTCGACGCCGCCCAACACCGCGCGGCGAATGGCTTCAGCGCCGTGCGCATGCGCGGCCACCGCAAAGCCGTAGTCGTGGGCGGTCG
>JANYIY010000027.1 GCA_025358615.1 Gammaproteobacteria bacterium
CGCCGAAGCTCTCCATGTCGACCGCGACCGCGCCGGTCTCTCGGAACAGCGCGGCCTTGTCCGCAACGGCAGCGACGGGCGTTGCGCCGCTGAGCAGCGCGCCGCCCACCGGCGGCCTCGCCACCGCGACGGCAAGACTGAGCTCCTCGCGCCACTGCGCCGAGGTTGCGAACCGCGTACCGCTCAGGGAAATGACTTCGGTCGGCAGAACCACGGTGCCGGCGATCAACTTGGGGTCGAGGCCGCCCGCCATGCCGAAGCTCAGCAGCCGTGCGGCTCCCGCATCCGCGAGACTGCGCGCGGCGATCGCAGCCAGCGCCCCGCCCATGCCGCTGACCGCGAGCAACGCGCCGTCGTTAAACGATGACAGGCCATCGCGGCGTCGCACTGCGGTGCCCAAAGTGCGCGCTTCCGACTCGAGCGCCGCTACGACGCCCAGCACATTCAATGTGCGAATCTGCGGCGTGACAAAGTGCGGTAGGCGGCGAGCGCCCAGAGCGGGAAATACGCGGAATAGCCGTGATATCTCAGATAGAACACGCGCGGGAAACCGGGCGCCGTGAAGCTCAGGTCGTTCCACAATCCGTCCGCCTGCTGTGTGCGCATCAAAAACTCGGCGCCACGGCGCGCGGCCTCCGATCGTGCTTCACCGGCGGCGAGCAGGCCGAGCAACGCCCATGCGGTCTGGTAGGCCGTGCTCGGAAATTCTCCGCGCTCACCGGTCAGGCCGCCGCCGGCCGCTTGCGCATAGCTGTCGTTGCTCTCGCCCCAGCCGCCGTCCGAGTTCTGTTTGAACTTGAGCCATTCCGCGCCGCGCCGTACTGCGGGATCGTCGGCGCCGAGATGCGCCTGCGCCAGCGCGGTGAGCACGGACCAAGTCCCATAAATGTAGTTCGTGCCCCAGCGTCCGAACCACGACCCGTCGGCTTCCTGCTCGTCGCGCAGGTAGGCGATGGCGCGCTCCAAGGCCTGTTTGTCCTGCGGCCGGCCGACGCGCGCCAGTACGGTCACCACCCGGGCAGTGACATCGGCGGTGGGCGGGTCGAGCAAGGCACCGTGATCGGCGAAGGGAATCTTGTTCAGATAGTAGTGCGTGTTATCGGCATCGAAAGCGGCAAACCCGCCGTCCTTGCTTTGCATTCCGACCAGCCAGTCGAGTGCTCGGCGCACGCTCTCGGCATAGCGCTGCGAATCGCGCGCCTGATGCATGGCCCACGCGACCACGGCCGTGTCGTCGAGATCCGGGTAGTAGTCGTTCGCGAACTGGAATGCCCAGCCACCGCCTGCCAGCCCCGGACGACTTACCCGCCAGTCTCCCGGTTCATCGAGCAATTGTTTTGTCCGCAGCCAATCGAGCGCCCGTATCGATGCTTTGGCAGAACCGGTATCACCGGCCTCCTGCAGCGCGAGGCTGGCGAGCGCCGTGTCCCAAATCGGCGAGACGCAGGGCTGACAGTAGGCGCTCGATGGACCCACCACCAAGAGCTTTTGCAATGCGCGCTTCGCAGTGACACGCCGCGGGTCATCTTCGGCGTAGCCCAACAACACCATGGCCTCCAAGGCGTTCACCATGGCCGGGAAAATGGCGCCGAGACCGTCTTCGCCGTTGAGCCGCTCGAGCATCCAGGTTTCCGCCGCCCGTGTCGCACGCGCGCGCACCCGCGCCGGAATCAACGGATCGATCATGCGACCGAGCCGATCGGCAGCCAGGAAGACTTTGGCCACGAAGCCCTTGCGCCGGAAATAATCGCGCTCCTCCTCGGGCGGAGTCGTAAAAAGCTCACGAATATGCACACTACGCGGGTTCTTGGCGACGGGCTTGCGCGTGCACAGGATGAACAACGGCACCATGACGGTGCGCGACCAATACGCCACTCTGTCGAGATGGAATGGGAACCATCGCGGCAGCAACATGATTTCGACGGGAATATACGGCACGCCGCGCCAAGGCAACTGGCCGAACAGAGCCAGCGCAATGCGCGTGAACACATTGCAAGAGGCAGCGCCGCCACGCTGCAAGATGGCGGCGCGTGCGCGCACCATGTGCGCCGCGTCCGTACTGTCTCCGGCGAGCTTCAACGCGTAATACGCTTTGACGGTACAGCTCAGGTTCATGTCGCCGCCGTGATACAGCGGCCAGCCGCCGTTCTCGCCCTGCGCTGCGCGCAAGTAGCGGCACAGCTTCACTTCCAGCGCGGCATCGATCTCGTCCAGAAAGTGCATCATCATGATGTACTCGGCCGGGATGGTGCAGTCCGCCTCGAGTTCGAACAGCCAATATCCTTCCGCACTCTGCCGCGCCAGCAACGCATCGCGAGCGTCCACCACCGCACGATCCAACGGCGTGTCGGTGACCCGGCGCAGCGTATGCGAGACGATGTCGCCGCGCGCGTCGGACAGTGGTGCCGGGTAAGAACCCGGCTTCGGTGCGATGCGGCTCATGATCCTGAGTTCCCGTAAGAGCGGCGCAGCGCCTGCTCCGGTGCACGAGCCGAATCGACAAGATTCATCGGCGCCGGACGCGGGCGCCGCAGTTCGGGCAGGTGCGCGAGCGGCAGACCGCGCGCCGCCTGCGCGAACAGGATGCGCAGCATCCAATCGCCGTGTCCGGCGACATTGGTCAATACCCGGGTCATGGTCACCGCGGAACGCGACACTTTCACTTGGGTGCCGGCCGTGAACCGTGGATTGTGTTCAATCTTACGCAGGGTCAGGACGGCAAGGCCGATGGCCCACAGGCAGAAGCGGCGTATGCCGGCCTCCTTGCCCGGAATCAATAATGTGTACTCGAGCGCATTGCGCAGGTGCGCATGAGCCACGCCGATGAGCTCGCGGAAAGCGGCCGCGAAACGCGGGTTAAAGGGCTCGCCGGCCACTTCACCCAGATCGACTCCGTAGCGAGTGAATACCTCCTGGGGCAGCCAACAGGCACCGCGGCTGCGGTCCTCCCACACGTCTTTGAGAATATTGGTCATCTGCAGACCCTGTGCAAACGACGCGGCGATGGCACTCAACGCCGGCCGGTGTCGGGCTATAGCGGGGGAATAATCACAGAACAGATCTGTGAGCATTTCGCCGACCACACCCGCAACGTAGTAACAATAGTCGTCCAGGTCGCTGGAGCGGGCAAGTCCCTTGACGCTGGCGGAGAACTGGAACCGAGGCATGCCGTAACACATAAGCTCGACGCAGCGCCGGATGGCGGCCCGCTGCGGCTCGTTCAGGCTCTGCATGACCCCGATCACGCGATCCATGTTGCCCACCAGATCGCGTTCCGTGGCCAGGGTACGATCCGACAGCCGCGGCCCTATATCCCGCGCCAGCAGCTTCGGGTCGCCTTCGCCTGCCAACACGGCGCTAAAACGTTGCAGAAAGGCCAGTGTTTCGGCAGGCGACAGCGCCGGCTCGTCCTCGATGGTATCGGCAATGCGGCATAGCAAATAGGCGCAGCTCACCGCCGTGCGCAGGCCTCCCGGCAGTTGCGGGATGGTCAGCGCGAAAGTGCGCGAGACATGGGGGAGAATCTGGTCTTGATAGACTTCATCTGAACTGACGGAATCCATGCGGACAGTATCTCGGAAACCCTGGATGATAGCATCATGTCAGCGGGCCAGCCCTGGTGCAAATCTGCAACAAGGGCGCTAACCGTTGCCACTAAGCCGGTGCCGCAGTATAAACTGCCGCGGATGAGTGTCGAACCAGAAAAGTACCCGCTGCTGCAATCCATTGATTCACCGGCAGATCTGCGCCGCCTCCCGGCCGCCAAATTGGTGGAATTGGCCCAGGAGCTGCGCCAATTCCTGATCCACAGCGTCAGCACCCGGGGCGGTCACTTTGCGGCAGGGTTGGGCACGGTTGAGCTCACCATTGCCCTGCATTATGTGTTCAACACGCCCCACGACCGACTGGTGTGGGACGTAGGCCACCAGGCCTATCCCCACAAGGTGTTGACCGGGCGCCGCGACCAGCTGCACACCATTAAGCAGGATAAAGGCCTTGCGCCCTTCCCCACCCGTACCGAAAGCGAATTCGACACCTTTGGGGTGGGGCACTCCAGCACCTCGATCAGCGCCGCCCTGGGGATGGCCGTCGCGGCGGCGCAACGAAAAGAGGAGCGCCGCGCCGTAGCTATTATCGGGGACGGCGCGCTGACGGCGGGCATGGCCTTCGAAGCGCTCAATCACGCCGGTTCCCTGCCCACGGATCTGCTCATCGTTCTGAATGACAACGATATGTCAATTTCCGAGAACGTCGGCGCCCTCTCCAATTATCTGGCGCGCGCACTGTCGGGACGCATGTACTCGCATTTGCGCGAAAGCGGTAAAAAGGTTTTGCGCCAGATGCCCACCGTGTGGGAGTTGGCGCGCCGCTCTGAAGAGCACTTAAAGGGCATGGTCCTGCCCGGAACGCTGTTCGAGGAAATGGGTTTCAACTACATCGGCCCCATCGACGGCCATGATGTCAAAGCCCTCGTCAGCACCTTGCGCAATCTGCAGAAACTGCGTGGCCCGCAGTTTCTGCATGTGGTGACACGCAAGGGCAAAGGCTACGCGCCCGCAGAGGCGGATCCGATCAAGTGGCACGGTCCGGGCCCCTTCGATCCGGCGAGCGGCATGATCTTCAAGGAGTTGAGCACCGGGCCGACGTATTCGCAGATCTTCGGCAAGTGGCTGTGCGACATGGCGGAGCGCGACCCCACCATCGTCGGTATCACGCCGGCCATGCGCGAGGGATCGGGTCTGGTGGAGTTTTCGAAGCGCTTCCCCGAACGCTACTACGATGTGGCCATCGCCGAGCAGCACGCGGTGACGTTCGCGGCAGGACTTGCCGCCGAAGGCTTGAAGCCGGTGGTGGCGATTTATTCGACCTTCC
>JANYIY010000078.1 GCA_025358615.1 Gammaproteobacteria bacterium
CGCCTGGGCCAGCGCCGGCGCCAATTGTTCGCGATGCACCCCGAGCTTCATCGTGTTCGAACGCGGCTCCAAGACGGCGACGATGCGCGCCCCGCTCACTCGCGCCCGCAATCCGCGCAATGTCGTCTCGATGGCCGTGGGGTGATGTGCGAAATCGTCATAGACGGTGACCTGGTCAACCACTCCGCGAACTTCCATGCGGCGCTTGACGCCGCGGAAGGTGTTTAACGACTGCGCCGCACGTTCCGGTGCCACGCCGGCATGGCGTGCCGCCGCAATTGCGGCCAGCGCATTCATGACATTGTGCTCGCCGAGCAGCGGCCAGTTCACTTCGGCTAGGGACTTGCCCTGATACAGCACGGCGAATCGAGTGGCGGCGGCTCCGGCTGCGATTTGCGCACTCCAGTCACCGCCCTTGCCGAATGTCTCGCGCGGCGTCCAGCAGCCCATTTTCAAGGTGGTCTCGAGCTCAGGGTCCTCGCCATTGACGATCACGCGGCCGGCTCCCGGCACCGTGCGCAGCAGCTGATTGAACTGACGGCGGATCGAGGCCACATCCGGATAGATATCCGCGTGATCGTACTCCAGATTGTTCAGAATCGCCGTGCGTGGCCGGTAGTGGACGAACTTCGCGCGCTTGTCGAAGAAAGCGGTGTCGTATTCATCGGCTTCGATGACGAAGAACTTGCCCCCGCCCAAGCGCGCGGTGGAATCGAAATTGCTCGGCACGCCGCCGATCAGAAACCCCGGCGCCAGGCCCGCATCCTCGAGGATCCAGCACAGCATTGCCGTGGTCGTGGTTTTGCCGTGAGTGCCGGCCACGGCGAGCACATGCTTGTCCCGCAGCACCTGTTCGGCCAACCACTGCGGCCCCGATGTATAGGCCATGCCGCGATCCAGCATGGCTTCGACCACCGGGCTGCCGCGGCTCAACGCATTGCCCACCACGACTATGTCGGGATGCAGATCCAGCTGTTCTGCGCCGTAGCCTTGAAAGAACTCGATGCCGAGCGCCTCGAGCTGAGTGCTCATCGGCGGGTATACATTGAGATCGGCGCCGGTGACGCGAAAGCCGGCGCTCTTCGCAATCGCCGCCACTCCACCCATGAAGGTCCCGCCGATGCCCAGGATATGCACGTGGTGGGTCATGTGTCCGGCAGCAACTGCTGCTCCAGCAGGATCGACAGCAACAAATAGCCCACGCTCACCACTACCCCCAAGGCTATCCCCGAATCCAGAGCGGAACGCCAGATATTGGTGCAGGCGAGCACATACCAAATCAAACCGATCAGCATCAACACTCCCAAAGGTACCGATGCGAGCCGGTCAGAACCGATGACTTGGATGAGCGAGCCGACGGGATACAGAAGGAGTTCCGCGAGCACCCCGACGCCCAGCAGTGCAATGCCGGTCTGCAGAAAACGTTGGCGCCGGCCCGCCGACACCAGGACCGCCCAGGCAAAGCCCAGCGGCAAACCCACGCTCAGTACCAGGCGTGTGAATAGCCGGCTGGTCGAGGCCGGCGGCAGGAACGCGCTCAACACTTCCAGCAGTGCGGCAATGCCGGCAACCAGTCCCAACAGGAACAGCGACGCGGGCAGCTGCGCCGGCGTGCGCCTCCAAATTGAGATGTCCCAGAATGCTTTTGCGAGTCGCAGCATCGTCCGATTCAGTCATAATCGATGTCAAATTGTACACGCGGATCAACGCCATGCCCGACGCGATTTGGATCGATCAAGATGCCGAGCTGCCGGCACTGGCGCTGGCGCTCGAGTCGCACGCGTGGATCGGCGTCGATACGGAATTTCTGCGCGAGCGCACTTTCTTTCCCAAACTCTGCCTACTGCAACTGACGGCCGGGGGGCGGATCTGGTGTGTGGACACACTGCGGATCGGCAGCCTCGAGCCATTGATGCCCGCCCTGACCGCGGCGGCCTCGCGCAAGATCATTCATGCGGCGCGCCAGGACTTGGAGGCGGTATATCTGTCGGCCAAGCGCGTCATCAGTCCGGTATTCGATACCCAGGTGGCGGCCGGCTGCATCGGCCTCAAGCCCCAGGTCGGTTACGCCGAACTGGTCAAAACCCTGCTGGATGTCGTCGTCCCCAAGGGTCAGACGCGCACCGACTGGTCGAAGCGTCCGCTCACTCCAGCACAGCTTGACTACGCCGCAGACGATGTCTTGTATCTCGGCGACATCGCGGATCTTCTCCAGCTGCGGCTCAAGGAACTCGGGCGCGAACACTGGGTGTTGGAGGATTGTCTGGCGCTCGAGGATCGGCAGCTATACGAGCCGCACCCGGCGCAGGCCTGGGTGCGGCTGCGCGGCCTCGCGCAGCAGCCGCCGCAGGCGCGCACACGCGCCAAGGCCATTGCCGTGTGGCGCGAGAAAATAGCGCGCAACCGCGACCTGCCGCGGGCCTGGATCCTAGACGATACGGCAATTTTCTCCATCGCACACGGCGGCCCAAATCCGCTCAACGACAGCCTCGCCGCCAGCCTCGAGCAGGCGTTCAAGGAGTCGCCCGCGGAGGCGCTGGATCAGCAGCCCAGTCAGGACGCGCGTCCCACTCCCGAGCAGAAAGCCCGCATCGAACGCCTTGCTAAAATTGTCGATGCGCGCGCGGCCGAGCTCAAAGTGAGTGCGGAGATTCTTGCACCGCGCGGCGAGCTGAAGGCACTTGCCATGGGATCACACGATACGCATTCGCTCAGCGGCTGGCGCCGTGAGGAAATCGGTGATCGCTTGCTGGCGGCTATTTCTTGACTGCCCGATCGATGCTCTTGAACACCGTGTCCACATCGGCGTCGGCATCCACGACGCGCAGCAATCCCGCCGCATCGTAGTACTTGATCAGCGGCTTGGTTTGCGCCTCGTACACCTCGAGGCGCTTGCCGATGACCTCTTCTTTGTCGTCCGGCCGCTGTATCAGACGGTGCTTGTGGCCGGCGGCCGGCGGCGCAGTAAATACATTGAAAACTTTGCCGCACTCCTCGCAGATTCTGCGGCCGGTCAGGCGCTTGAACAGAATGCCGAGATCGAGATTCATCAGCACCACGGAGTCGAGCGGCGTCCCCAGCTCTTGCAACATCTTTTCCAGGGCTTCAGCTTGGGCAATGTTGCGGGGAAAGCCGTCCAATATGAAGCCGTTGACGGCGTCGGGCTTGCTGAAGCGCTCGCGAATCATGCCAAGCACCGTGGCGTCGTCCACGAGCTTGCCCGAATCCATGGCCGCCTTGGCGCGCTGCCCCAGTTCGGTCCGCTTGGCGACGGCGTCGCGCAGCAGATCGCCGGTGGATATTTGCGGGACGCCATGGGTCTTTACCAGCAGTTGCGACTGCGTGCCTTTGCCCGACCCGGGCGCTCCCAACAGGACTATTCGCATGATTCTTCTAGTGGTTAAACGCCGCTACCGTACCTTTGGGCGGGGCGGTCGTCAAACCCAGGCCGATCGGCTATTCTGCGCGCCTCGTGCCGAAGGGGGTCTCATGAAGAATGCGTTTTATGCACAATCCGGCGGAGTGACCGCCGTCATCAACGCCTCGGCCTGCGGCGTAATCGAAACAGCCCGCAAGCATCGCAATAAGATAGGCAAGGTTTACGCCGGCCGGCACGGCATCCTCGGCGCACTGACCGAGGACATGATAGACACCAGCAAGGAAAGCCGCGCCGCCATCAGCGCCCTGCGGCATACGCCGGGCGGCGCCTTCGGCTCGGCGCGCTACAAACTGGCCGGACTCGACAAAAATCGCGCCCAGTATGCGCGTCTGATCGACATATTCCGTGCCCACGACATCGGCTATTTCTTCTACAACGGCGGCAACGATTCCATGGACACGGCGCAGAAAGTGTCGGAAATCGCCGTGCAAATGTCGTATCCGATCACCTGCGTCGGGATTCCCAAGACGGTAGACAACGATTTGCCCGTCACCGACTGCTGTCCCGGGTTTGGCTCCGCCGCCAAGTACATCGCCATCTCCACCCGCGAGGCGGCGCTCGACGTCGCGTCCATGGCCCGTACCTCCACCAAGGTATTCGTGCTCGAAGTCATGGGGCGGCACGCCGGCTGGATGGCCGCTGCCGGCGGCCTTGCCGGCGAGAAAGCCGGCGATGCGCCGCACATCATCCTGTTTCCCGAAATCACCTTCGATCGTGAGCTATTCCTGGCGAAAGTTAAATTGTGCGTACAGAAATACGGCTACTGCGTGGTCGTGGTCTCCGAAGGTGTGCGCGGTCCCGACGGAAAATTTCTTGCCGAAGCCGGCACCAAAGACGCTTTCGGCCACGCACAGCTCGGCGGTGTCGGGCCGGTGGTGGCGCAAATGACCCAGCAAGCCTGGGGCTTCAAATTCCACTGGGCGGTGGCCGATTACCTGCAGCGCTCGGCGCGTCACATTGCATCGAAAGTGGACGTGAACCAGGCCTATGCGGTCGGTAAGGCGGCGGTCGAGCTCGCCCTCAAGGGCAGGAACGCGGTAATGCCCGTGATCGTGCGCAAATCATCCAAGCCCTATCGCTGGGCCATCGGCGAGGCGCCCTTGAGCGCGATCGCCAATCAGGAGAAAAAAGTGCCGCGCAACTTCATAACGGCGGACGGATTCGGTATTACCGCCGCCTGCCGCAATTACTTATCGCCGCTCATCGGCGGCGAGGACTACCCTCCCTACCGCAACGGCCTGCCTTCCTATGTCTCGCTCAAAGGTGTCAGCGTTGTCAAACGCCTACGCACACCGTTTGTGGTATGATCGCGCTCGCTTTTTTGATCATATAATCATAAGTTTCAATAACATAAGCCCCCTTCGGAGACCGCCTCATGACTCTTGACTGTGCGCTGTGGCTGGCAATTGCAGCCGGTGTTGTGGCAATCCTTTACGGCCTCATTTCAGTGCGCTGGATCTTGGCGCAGCCCGCAGGCAATCCGCGGATGCAGGAAATCGCGGCGGCGATCCAGGCCGGCGCCAAGGCGTACTTGAATCGTCAATACACCACCATCGCCATCGTCGGGGTCATTCTGTTCTTCGCCCTGGGCCTGTTCTTGGGCTGGGCCACCGCCGGCGGCTTCGCGGTCGGCGCCATCCTCTCGGGGTTGGCCGGCTACATCGGCATGTTCATCTCCGTGCGCGCCAATGTGCGCACCGCGCAAGCCGCCCATAACGGCATCAACGCCGCACTGAAGGTGGCATTCCGTGGCGGTGCCATCACCGGCATGCTGGTGGTCGGCTTGGGGTTACTCGGCGTCGCCGGCTACTACCTGGCCATGCTGCGTCTGCTCGGCGATCCGGAAGCGGCGCTGCGCTCCCTGGTCGGTCTCGCCTTCGGCGGCTCGCTCATATCGATTTTCGCACGGCTTGGCGGCGGCATATTCACCAAGGGCGCCGACGTGGGTGCTGACCTCGTTGGCAAAGTGGAAGCCGGCATCCCCGAGGACGACCCGCGCAATCCGGCGGTCATTGCCGACAACGTCGGTGACAATGTCGGCGACTGCGCCGGTATGGCGGCCGATCTGTTCGAGACCTATGCCGTCACTCTGGTGGCCACCATGCTGCTGGGCGGCTTGGTGATGGTGGACATGGGCGAGCGCGCGGTGCTGTTTCCGCTCATTCTCGGCGCCATTTCCATCATCTCCTCCATCGTCGGCACCTTCTTCGTCTCCACCCGCGAGGGCGGCAAGATCATGAACGCCCTGTACAAGGGGGTCATCGTCTCCGGCGGCATTTCCGCGATCGCGTTCTACTTCGTCTGTCAAAAGCTCATGGGCGAACACGCCATGTCCATGTGGCTGTGCACCTTGGTCGGCCTCGCGCTCACTGCGGCCATGATCGTCATTACCGAGTACTACACGGCCACCGAGTACAAGCCCGTGCAGCACGTGGCCGCCGCCTCGCAGACCGGCCACGCCACCAACATCATCGCGGGTTTGGGTGTATCCATGAAGGCCTGCGCGCTGCCGGTACTGGCGGTCACTTTCAGCATCT
>JANYIY010000097.1 GCA_025358615.1 Gammaproteobacteria bacterium
CTGCTGGCGCGCGAACGACTGCAGACCGCCGCGTTGCTGTCGGAGGTCACCGGGCGGCTCGAGGAAGTGGCGGGCTATTTGACCGAATCAAACAATGCCAACCGCAGTCACTTTGACGATACCCAATCGCTGAGCGACACGGTGATGTCGCATGTCCGCGGGCTCACCGGCGAAATAAGCGAAGCCACGGAATTGTCCTTGTTGCAAACCACCGTCAGCGCGCGCTTGGAGTCCGTCGCTCAACAGGTGAGCGACTTTCGCGCGCGCGAGCAAGCCCGGCTGAGCGAGTACAACGGGCGCGCCGATCATATGCGAGCGCGGATTGCGGACCTGGAACGAGAGACCCAGGAACTACATTCCAAATTGGACATCGAAAAGCACGTTGCGCGGGTCGACCCGCTCACCGGTGTCGCGAATCGAAAATCCTTCGAGGAGCGGTTCGCACTGGAGATCGCGCGACGCGCGCAAAGCGGGCCGCCGCTCGTCATGCTCCTATGGGATATCGACAGTTTTAAATCGATCAACGATCGCTACGGCCATCGCGCCGGTGACCGCGTCCTGCAGAGCGTCGCCGGATGTTTCACGGCGGCGCTTCGCTCCGCGGACTTCGTCGCGCGGATTGGAGGTGAAGAATTCGCGGTGCTGCTGACCGGCGTTACGCTTGAGGAAGCTGTGGCCGCCGCCAATCAAGTGCGAACGGCGGTCGAACGCCTTCGATTTCATTTTCGCGGCGCGCCGGTGCGCGTGACCGCGTCCTGCGGCATCACCGAACTGCACCAAAGCGATGCATCCGAACAGGCTTTCGATCGCGCCGACGGCGCCCTATATCGCGCCAAAAACGCCGGTAAGAATCTGTGCGTGGCAGCATGAGCCGCATGTTGCTCAATTTGGCCTAGTTAACAGATATTTAACAAATTTTTTCCGGTTTGCGCACGGCTTTTTGGCGTGCTGTACCGTTAAAATGCGCCGCATGTCCGTCCCTGAGACCATCGTCACCGACCCCTCCATACCTGTTCCCATTGCGGTTTCTGCAGTGGCGGCGGAACGTCGCAGCGGATTGGGGTTGCGTGCATGGATACTCACCGCGACGCTGTTCCTCGTGCCCTTGGTCACTTATTGGCCGGCGACGTTCCACGAGTTTGGATTGCGCGACGACTATTCCAACATGCGTGAGGCGCACGAAGAACCTGGTGTTATCGTTAAATTCTGCGCGTCGCATGCGCGGCCGATTTATGGGTGGCTGCTGCAGGCAACCTTCGGCCAGGCCGATACTGTTCACGACTTGCAGTGGCTGCGTTTTATGTCGTCGCTGCTGTTGGGAGCGATTTCATTGGTGAGCTTTCGCGGTCTACGGGCAGTAGGCTGGTCATTCAGCGCCAGCCTGTGTTTTGCCGTGCTGCTTGCCCTGATTCCATCCGAACAAGTGATTGCAGCGTGGGCAGTAGGCTGGCCCTATGCAGCGACTGCGCTGCTGGCGTTCGGCGCGTTCTTCACGGTCGAGGGCGCACTCAATGTGGGTTTGAGCGGCGGCCGCGGTCGTGCGGCCGCGCAATGGTTGGTAGCCGTTGGGCTCATGGTCGTAGGCGGCCTCATATATCAGTCCAGCGTTTTGTTCTATGTGGTGCCGCTTGCCGGGGCATTGATAGTGCAGCGGCATCGCACCCTGGCGCAGAGCGCCCGTTGGGTCGGCATGCATGTGGGATTCGTGGTCGGGACATTGGGCATGGCCTACGGCGTAATCAGCGTGCTGTACGCAAACGGGGTGTTCGTTAAATCCGGTCGCATAGCATTCGAGCATCACTGGGGCGAGAAGATCGTCTGGTTCCTGCAGGAAACGATGCCGAATGCACTCAGCTTATTCGTATTGAACGACAACAATCATCGCGACCATGCGCTCTATATCGGTTGCGCAGCTCTCGTGGGTGCAATTTTGATTGCAGGCGCCTATCTCGAGTGGCGCCGTTACGGCCGCTCTCGCGGTATCGTCTGGCTGGCGGCGCTGCTCGGTCTGCCGGTGTTCGCGTGCAGTGTCAGCTTGATCGCCTCGGAGCACTACGCGACTTACCGCACGATATTGGCGATGACGGCAGTGCTTCTGTGTTTCCTGGTGGCGTCGATGGGTGCCCTGACACAAAACTGGGGACCGCTGAGCCGACGCGCGCTGGCGGGCATCGTATTGGTCACGGCCTTTTTTACTGCGCAACACCATGTGTACGCGTTGATTGCGGTTCCCCAAGGCAATGAGTGGGGATTGATCAAGGCGGGCGCGCGGCAGGTCCATCTGAATGGCTCGCATCCACGCATCTTTGCGATCATGTCGACGCCGGCCGACATTTCCACGGCAACGATTTATCACGACGAGTTTGGTTCGCTGTCGTCGAATTCAGAATGGGTGCCGAAGGAAATGTTCAAGCGGGCCATGCACGACCTGCACCCCGGCACCGAGAATCTCGACGCGCTCTACGAGTTCTCCTTGGGGCCGAAATTGCCGGCCGATCAGCGCTACGACGTGATTATCGACCTACACCGCCTGCACCAG
>JANYIY010000111.1 GCA_025358615.1 Gammaproteobacteria bacterium
GGCCGAACTCGCGGCGAAGGGGCGGGCCGCATTGGGCACGGATTCTCGTCTGAGCGGGGCGCGCGACCTGCTCGAGGAGCTGCGCGTGGCCGCGGACGTCGGCGGCCTCGACGACCCGGCGCTGGAATCGCTGGTCACCAGTGACGCTGCACGCTTGTTGCGATTGCTGGATCGAGGCACGCTTCGAGCGGCAACCCGCGCGGACCTGTTGATTCTTCCCGCCGGCCCCGCCCTGGCCGCGGCAAGGCGGGCGAGCGTGCGGCTGGTCATGATCAATGGCGCCGTGCGAATTGATATCGATCCCACAATTCCTTGAGTCTCAACGCCATGCGCACGGGCTCGAGCCCCACCCACTTACGGCCATAGACGAATGGGTCCGAGCAAAATGCACAGCGGAAGTTGCAGCCCTGTGACGATACGAAATCGAGCTGACGTTTGCCCTTGAGCTCGAAATACCGTTCGACGGGGATCAGTCCGTAGTCATGCGCCCGGAATTTTTCCACCTGCGCCAGTGATCTGGCAGGATTCTCGTGAATGGTGCCGTCGGGAAGCCGGATGGTCCATCCCTCGCAACCAACGAGAGAGTCGCCGTCGGCGAGGCGGCTCACGATCTCGGCGAATGTCTCTTCGCCTTGGCCCCGCACCGTGACGTCGACTGAGCCTTCCAGCAGACATTCGCTCGCGAACATAGATGGGTGCCAACCACCCCAGATCACCGGCAGATTCGGATGCCTCGCCTTGACGGCTCGCGAGACGCGCAGGGCGTCGCAGATGGGTGCGCCCGTCAGCACCGTGACACCGAGACACAGAGCATCACCCATGTGCGACAGAACCTGGGCCGCGACCATGCGCGCCGACCAGGGCATCCGGTTACCGGACGATGTGTGGGCCTTGTGCAAACAATCCGGACTGCGCCGCTTGCTCGTCGGCGTGGAGTCCGGTTCCAACGAGGTGCTTAAACGCATACGCAAGGACATCAAGATAGAACAGGTGTACGAGACTGCCGAGAAAATGCTGAGGTTCTGGCACTGACCCCTTAGCCGGCGGTTTGGCCGCTAACGGGTTCGGCGATCATTCACCCGGGCATTACAGCATGGCTGCCGGATTTGTCTGCGAGGTCGTCATGACGGCGGTATTCCTCTTCGTCATCATGGGTGCCACCGACAAGCGGGCTCCTGCGGGCTTCGCACCGCTGGCGATCGGTCTGACGCTCACCTTGATCCATCTGATCAGCATTCCGGTGACCAATACCTCGGTGAATCCGGCGCGCAGCACCGGTCCCGCGGTGTTCATCCAAGGTTGGGCACTTTCGCAGCGATGGCTGTTCTGGGCCGCCCCGCTATTGGGCGGAGCGATTGGTGCCTTGATCTATCGATTCGTCACTCCCGGATGGGCACAAGGCCCCGGCGATCCGGGCGGTCCGGGGACATAACCCGGGCAACCCCGCAGCTCCGGCGAGCAGCGCCCGGGCGCAGCCGGCGCTTACGGCTCGACGTCCAGTTCGATGGTTCGCGCGCTCACTTCGCTGCCGGTGACGATGAGCTCCGCGACCGAAACCGGCAGTTTGAAGCGCCGCGGTCCGCAGCTTCCCGGATTGACGTACAAGATACCGTCTCGCTCCGTAACCTTAGGCTTATGCGAGTGGCCGCTGATCACGACTCGCACCCCCGCCGCGTCCGGATCGATGTCGAGTTCGGCCAGATCGTGAATCACGTAGGCGAATATGCCACCGATTCGAATCAGCTCCGTCTCTCGCAGGCGCGCCGACCACGGCTGCGAATCATTGTTGCCTCTGACCGCAATCAGCGGCGCCACCGCGGCAAGCTCGTCAAGAATCTGCGGAGCGCCTACATCGCCGCCGTGCACGATGTAGTCGCAGCCAATCAGGAATGCACGAGCTTCGGGGCGCAGCAGCCCGTGGGTGTCGGATATGACACCGACTCGCAGATCATTAGCCATGGCGGAACTTCCTCAAGAGCGAGCCTGTACCAAGAGCAAGCGCGTTGCCGCGCTCGGCGGCGGGAAGTCGACCCTGTCGATCGCACCGCCCGCCGCCCGGGCAAACATCAAACCCTCTCGCCCCTTAGCGCTCCCAGTGGCCCGGCTCATGATGCCAACGCGGACCCCGCTGGTCCCAACGGGCGGGAACCCAGTGATAGCCGTGGCGCTCGTGCATGTAGCGGCCGGGTACCCAGACATGCGCGTGATCGCGCCACTCCCAATACCCAGGCGCCCAAATGTAACCGACGCGCGGGCCCGGCACGGTCTCCACGCGCACCGGCGGCGGCGCCACATCGATGTCGATGGCAATGCCGGCAGAGGCGATCGTGGGTGCGGCGACCGCACCTGCGGCCATCATGAAACCCAACAGCAAAGCCTTACTAGAACCTTTCATTGCATACTCCTTATAGGTAACGTCCGACGCAATTGCAGTCGAACCTTGTGCTAAAACGCTCTGTGTACATGGTCGGTTGACGGCGCTTGCGCGTCTGTAGGACTGCACCGCATTGCTATCACCGGCTCGAGATCCTAAACCGTTGATCAGTCGGCGGAATATGGCGTTATTGCCTCAGCCTTAAGAGTCGGTAATGTGGTGATGCTGCGGATCACCGGACGGCGCCACGCGATCAGCGCCAACAGTAGCGCCGTCGTCCCAGCGAAACCCAGCGCCACGCGCAAACCCAAGTGCTCGCCCAGCCAGCCGCCGAGCAGAGCCCCGGGTCCCGCGGGAATCAATATCAGCCAGCGCATGGTGCTGGTCATGCGACCCAACATCGGGCCCGGCGTGACCGACTGCCGCAGCGACAGAAAGTTAATGAAAATAAATACCGCGCCGACACCAAACATGAACAACATCGAGGCATAGGCAACCACTCCGAAGGCATTGAGCGGCGCCACGCTCAGCAGCAGCCAGCCCGCCCCGGAGATGGCAAATCCCAGCACCATGGTCGGGCCGGGACCAAAGCGGCGCACCACGCGGTTGCCGTTCGCACTGGCAAGAACCGTACCGACCCCCAGCATGACATAGCTCAACCCCACACCCCGCTCCGACAGGCCCAGCTGGCGGGTGGCAAATAATATCTGCACCACCATCGCCGCCTGATTGCACAGTTGCCATGAACCGACGCAAACCGCCATGGTCACCAACAACTGGTGACCGCGCACGAAGTTCAGGCCCTCGCGCATGGCCGGCCAGAACGGCTTGGGACTTGCCGTGGGGCTTTCCTTGACAGGCACGCCGCGCAGGATCGTCGCCGAGATCAGCAGCAGCAACGCATCCGCCAACAGCGCCAGCGGCGCACCCGTGAGCTTGATTAGCGCACCGGCGGCGCCGGGGCCAGTCACCTCCGCGGCCGAGTTTGCCAGCGCATTCTTCGCATGGGCCTCGACCAAGCGTTCGCGCGGCACGATTTGCGTGAGCACGATTTGCGCCGCGCTGCCGGCGCTGGTGTTGACGGCACCGATCAGGAAGCCGACGAAGTACAGCCAATGTATGGACAGCCAGCCGAACCACCACGCCACCGGCACTGTCGCCACCGCCACTGAGATGGACAACTCGCCGACCACGTACACCGGCAGCTTGCGCACACGATCCAGCCAGACACCCGCCGGCAGCGAGAACAGCGCGAACGGCAGGATCTCCATCGCCGTGAGTAGCCCCATCTGCGTTGGAGTTGCGTGCAGCAGCACCGCGGCCGTCAGCGGCAACGCCAACAGGGTCACTTGGCCGCCGAAGGA
>JANYIY010000120.1 GCA_025358615.1 Gammaproteobacteria bacterium
GCCCTTTCGATGCCTTGAACGTAGCCATTATCGTTGCTGGCCCGATTCGTGCCGTACTCTGCGTCAAATTTTGCGCCCGTGAAATTTGTATCCATGACGAAATTGACGACGCCGGCGACTGCATCGGAGCCGTAGATGGACGATGCGCCGCCGGTCAACACTTCGACGCGCTTGATCAAGGCCGTCGGGATTGAATTCAGGTCCGGCGACGGGTTGATGGAGTCTCCGGGAGTGAGGCGCCGGCCATTCATCAGCACCAGCGTGTTGAAAGAACCGATACCGCGCAAGTCCGCGGTCGCAGTGCCGGTCACCGGCGATACGCCGGCACCGTTGGACGAGTCCGTCAAGCCCGAGTTTAACTGCGGCATGCTATTGAGCAGGTCCTCGGCCCGGGCCGTGCCCTGATGCGCCAATTCGCTGGCGCCGATCACCGCGACCGGACTCACCGTCTTGTCGCTCTTGCTGGTGATATTCGTCCCGACCACTACGATTTCCGAAAGCTCCTCAGCCGACTTTGAATCGGCGTCCGCGGACGACTCGGCAGCGCGCCCGATTACCGGCCAAAGACCGGCAATGAGCACGGCGCAACAAACAATCGCAGTCACTCTTCCAGCCTCACGGCCGGCGGCGACGTCCAATGTAATTTTCATGGCAACTCCCCCAAAATGTCATCACCGCTCTAATTCTTGTGTCTCGGACCTATGTCTTGGATCGTGACCTCGCATTCATCGGCGCAAGCCGCAACGTCAGGGGCCCTCAGCCGGGTTCTCTGCTCAACAAAGGCGACAGCTTGCTGACGTCCGCCAGCGACTCGAATGCAGCCACGGATTCGATCAGCGCTTCGGTCTTGGCACGCGGCCAGTCCGCGTACTCGGCGCAGCCGCGGAACTTCACGGCTTCGTCCTCAAACGTCATGGGGTCCGCTGGACTGCCTTTGCCGAACGCCGCCTGACCCGAAACGACTTTGCCGCTCTTCAAGAGCACTCGGATGATCGAAGTCATCTTGTCGAACCCGGCCGCTTCCGCGGCGGGATCGACGTAATATTTGACTCTGGCGATCATGGCCTGAACGTCAGCGCGCTGAACGACCTGATTCTGGAATTGCGCCAGGCCGGCCTTTCGCTGCAGCAGCAAAATCGCCACGCAAAACTCCATGCTGAATTTTGCTTCGAGGCCCGTCATGGGGTCGTGATGCAGCAAGGCTTGGACCATGGCGTGGTTCGCACCCACTTCGACGCGCTGCACCTGCTCGGGCCGGATATCGTATTTCGCGATCAGACGTGCCATGTCTGTCATCGCCGGATGACTGAGCGAGCCGGACGGGTACGGTTTGATGGAAATACCGGGTGACGCGAAGGTCCACGGTGCACCGAGCCTGTTGAGTATCGCGCCAGGATCGTAGGTACCGCCCGCCGCATGAAAAAATCCGCGCTTCGCCTCCAAAATCTGCAAAGCCGCGGTCCAGCCGATACCGGCCAGCTGCGCCGCCGCAAGTCCGCTCTCGGCCGCCTGTCCGGCTTGCAGTGGCTTGGTCATGGTGCCGAAGTTTTCACGCAGGCCCGCCGACCGGCTGGCGGCGATGCCAAATGCATCGAGCACCATGGGCACGTCGAATTTCAACAGCTTTGCGCAAGCGGCGGCCGAACCGAACGGCCCGCAAGTTCCGGTGGAATGAAATCCGTCTTCGTAGTGACGCGGCGAAATCGCCTCGGCGATCTTGCACTCCACCTCGACCCCAAGATGATAGGCGAGCATGAGCTCCCTGCCCGACATCCTGCCGTGCTCGGCCAACGCAATCGCGGCGGGCAACACCGGCGCCGTTGGATGAACCAGCAGTCCGTAGACACGGTCCTTGGCGGCTGCGAGCTGCGTGTCGTCGAAGTCGTCGCGTGAATCGAGATGGCGTTGACCAGCGCGGCGAACTGCGGCGTGGTCTTTCGCGGCGTGCCGATGACGGTGCAGCTGCCCTGCACGGCACCCAATGTATCCAAATACTTCAGGCAGAGAGGACCGCTCTCCGCTCTCGAGCCGGCCAGCGCCAAACCGAGACCATCCAGGATCGATTTCTTGCCGAGCTCAATGACTTCCGGCGGGATCGCGTCGTAGCCCGTGTCGACGACGAATTTGGCGACGTATTCCGTCAACCCGTGGACGTCGGGAAACGCATTGGCGCAGTTGCCCGTGGTTTCCGCGGCGGTCGCTCCGCGGTTTATCGCGGCAGATCCCAACGTACCGATGCAGATTTTTCCGAATTCGCGTCTTAGCATGGGGCACGGCTCCTAGGCAAACTCTGCGCGGTCGCGGCGGCATGACCGATATCGCGGGCAGCGGGTAACGGCGGTGGATGCGGTGAACATTCAGTTCACGACATCGAAGATGAAGAGAAGCGCCGGTACGGCACCCTTCTTCGAAGAAACGACGTAGTAGCGCTTCAGTTCCGGCACCAGGAGTCCGATCTTTCCGCGAAATCCCGTGGCGACCCTGCCAGCGGCCTCGTAATGGTCGGCATCGACCTGCCTGAATATGCTCACGAACCCCTCGCCACATGCGAGGTAGATCATTTTCGTCGATGCGTCGAAGGACATATCGTCGACATCGTCCGCGGCCGGCAGTGTTGCGATTTCCTGTCCAGAATCGGTCGACAGGACGCCGAATACGCCGGGTTTTCGGCCCGCGATCAGCAGTCGGTGATTGGGCTCGTCCAGCACCATGGGCGTATTGTGCCGAACCTTGATCAACGGCCAGGTCGCCGCAATCGCATTCGTCTTGCGGTCCACGACGGCGATCTGATTCTTGTCCCGCGCGTTCACGTACAGCAGCGATCCCTGCCTTTGAAGCGCCATCGCCTCCAAATTCGCCGAGGGAATCTTGATGTCGCCGACCCGCTCACCCCTGTCGGTATCGACCACCGTCACCAACGAGTAATCGTTGCCGGCCTCTTTGCCGCCGTTGCCGATGTACAGGCGGTGGCCCGTACTGTCGTAGACCAATGCGTCGGCATCCTCCGAAAGCTTGATGGACTTTTGCACCGCGTAGCTGGTTGCATCGAGAATCTGCACCGACCCGCCCTTGCCGCCGTCGACGACGAAAAGTCTGTTCGCATCGGGCAGGTAGACCATGCTGTGCGGCGTATCGAAGCCGGTGATGCTGCGCAGCTTCTTCCCGGTGCGCAGATCGAATACCTCGACGGTGTGATGTTCCTCGGCAGCGAGGAACAGGCGGTTGCCCTTCACATCGGCGGTAAAATGATCGAAATCACCGTCGATACCCGGTAAAGCAATCTTGCTGACCAGCCGCAGCGGTGCTTTTTGCGCGGCCGCCTCTGCTGGAGCGCCGGCGAACAGCAATGTCGATGCGGCGACCAGCAATCCAAGTAGTACTCTCATAGCGCGAGGCTCCATCGGGTTCATCGGGTTCATCGGGTTGAGTGAGACAAAATGATCAATTGGGTGTTCCGCGGCCGGCTTCGCCGGGGGCACATTGAACTTGCGCACCTAGCGCGATACCTGCCGTCTGCTCCTCCATGGGAATACCGCTCAGAACGCTTCGCATGCGATTGGCGTCGAGTTCGCCTTCCAGGCTCGCCATGACCACGGTGGCGACCGCGTTTCCGATCATGTTCACCACAGCGCGGCCGGCGCTCATGAACCGGTCGATCCCGAGAATGAGCGCCATGCCTGCCAGTGGAATATCCGGGACCACGGACAAGGTGGCAACCAGCGCAATGAAGCCGGCGCCGGTGATCCCGCTCGCGCCCTTGCAGGCCAGCATCGCAACTCCGAAGATGGCCGCTTGCTGCATGAAATTAAGATCGATGTTCATGGCCTGCGCGACGAACAGCGCCGCCAGCGTCATGTAGATGCTGGTGCCGTCCGCGTTGAACACATAGCCGGTCGGAACCACGAGCCCCACCACCGATCGGGAGCAGCCAAGGGTGGTCAGTTTTTCCATGAGCGACGGCAGCGCGACGTCGGAGGATGCTGCGCCCAGAGTGATGAGCAGTTCCTCTTTCAAATAGCGCATCAGCTTGAAGATATTGAACCCGGCCCAGCGGGATATCGCGCCCATGACCACGCATACGAACAGGATGCCCGTCACGTAGAACGTCGCTATGAGTCCCAACAGAGGTTTGAGAGAACCCATGCCGAATCGGCCGATCGTATACGCCATGGCACCGAACGCGCCGAGCGGCGCAAAGCGCATGAGTATGTGAATAATGCCGAAAACAACCCTGCCAAGGGCCTCTATGACCACGCCGACCGGCTTGCCGCGCTCGCCGAGACGTGACAGCACGTATCCGAACAGCACCGCGACGAAAATGATCGGCAGCGTGTCGCCCTTTGCAAACGCGTCAAAAATGGTGTTTGGCACGATTCCCACCAAGAAATCGACCGCACCGTGCTGCCGGGCCTGCCCGACATAGGTTTCCACGGCGGCCGCGTCCAGCCGGGCGGGGTCGGCGTTGAATCCGGCGCCGGGCCGCACCACGTTCGCGACAATTGCGCCGACCAGCAGCGCCAGAGTTGAAACAACTTCAAAATATATCAGCGCTTTTCCACCGACGCGGCCATTGACCACCGTACAGAAGATCACCAGGCCGATGATCATCTTGATCATTTTGAGAAAAACATCGCCGATCGGCCGCATCGCCTCGCCGGTATGCGGAGCGATCCAGCCGACGAGGATGCCGGCGCCGATGCCCGCCAGTACCTGCACATACAGTGCGGCGTACCAGCGCGGCCGCTGCTCTGCACCTCGGGTGGCCATCACCCAGTCCCGGCGCGCGGGCCGCTACGGCATTCGATTGGGTAACAGCTCATGTCAGTCGGTCAATGTGCTTACTGCGTCGGCAATGGCCCGTCCGACTTCCTGCGTACTGGCGGTGCCGCCCAGATCCGGCGTACGCGGCCCCTCGCTCAGCACCCGTTCGATCGCCGAGACGACGGTCCGTGCGGCGTCGGCGTGACCGAGATGATCGAGCATCATGGCTCCCGACCAGATCTGTCCGATGGGATTGGAGATATTGCGTCCGAAAATGTCGGGCGCCGAACCGTGCACCGGCTCGAACATGGACGGGAAATTCCTTTCGGGATTGAGGTTTGCCGAGGGCGCAATGCCGATCGTTCCAGTGCACGCGGACCCGAGGTCGGAAAGGATGTCGCCGAACAGATTCGATGCGACCACGACATCGAAGCGGGTCGGACGCAGCACGAAGTGAGCAGCGAGGATGTCGATGTGATAGTGATCCATCCGGATGTCCGGATACTTCATTGCCATCAGCTCCGCGCGCGCGTCCCAATACGGCATCGTTATCGCGATGCCATTCGACTTGGTCGCGGATGTCAGCTGCTTACGCTCGCGCTTGCGGGCAAGCTCGAAGCCGAAACGCAGGATGCGGTCGACGCCCTGGCGCGTAAACACACTTTCCTGGGTGACGGTCTCGTTCTCGGTCCCTTCGTGCAGCATGTTGCCGCGGTCCGAATATTCGCCCTCGGTGTTTTCCCGCACCAACATGATATCAATGTCGCCCGCGACAAGATTCCGAAGCGGCGACTTGACGTTGGGCATCAGTTGGATCGGGCGCAAATTCACGTATTGCTGGAATTGCCTGCGGATCTTGATCAGCAATCCCCACAGGGAAACGTGATCCGGCACTCCCTTGAAACCCACCGCACCGAGATAGATGGCATCGTGGTGCCGGATGCCGTCGAGCCCGTCGCTCGGCATCATCGCCCCGGTACGCGCATAATACTCGCAGCCCCATGGACGCTCATCCCATTCGAACGCAATTCCGAAGCGACGGCCGGCCTGCTCGAGCACCCTGACGCCCTCGGGCACCACTTCCTGACCGATTCCATCGCCCGCGATCAACGCTATCCTGTATCGATCCATCGACCTCTCCCCCGGGAACCATGCATGATGTTGCGCGCGTTGTTATCGTGTATGGCGCGTATGGCGGCAGACTAGTCCCTCTTTCATGGCAGCAGTACCCCTCAACCCGTGATTTCGGAGAACACACTTCGTGAACAATGTACTGCCGCAGGATCTTCGGGTATTCATCCACGCCGCGCGGCGCGCGAACTTCGCGGCCGCCGCCCTGGAACTCGGTGCCTCGCCGGCGTATGTGAGCAAGCGGATAGCCATGCTCGAAGGCACCTTGAAAGTGAAATTGTTTCACCGCACCACTCGGCACGTATCGGTGACCGAGCGTGGCGAACTGATGCTGTCGTGGGCCCAGCGCGTGCTCGATGTCTACGATCAGCTCGAAGGCACGCTGCAGGAGACCGAGATCGAGATACGAGGGGGGCTGCGAATTGCCGCGAGTTCCGGGCTTGGGCGAAATCACGTGGCGCCCGTGCTGTCCGAACTGGTTAAAATGCACCCGGGACTGGAGATCGACTTGGAGATACTGGATCGATCGGTGGATCTGGTCGACGAGGAGATCGACATCGACGTCCGTGTGGGCGACGTACGCGAACATCATGTCATACCGCACCATCTCGCCCGCGGCCGGCGCGTACTGTGTGCGTCACCCGAGTACCTGCGGTTGCACCATGAACCCGAAAGCCTTGCTGATCTTTCGCGCCATTCATGCCTGCTGATTCGCGAACGCAACGAAGCTTTTGGCCGCTGGACATTGCAGAGTGCGGCTGGGACTCGAAACGTCCGGGTCAGCGCGGCGCTCGCGTCCAACCACGGCGACGTGATCAAACGATGGGCGCTGGAGGGTCACGGGATCATGCTGCGCTCCTATTGGGATGTCGCGGAGAGTTTGGAGCGGGGCGACCTCGTGCACGTGCTGCGCAAATTCTCGCAGCCGGCCGACGTTTGGGCCGTCACGAAAATTCGCTCTGAGAATTCTGCAAAGACCAGGCTTTGTATTCGCCATCTGCGTGCCCGCCTGCGCTCCGGGCCGTTCGCCCTTGCGGTTCCTGCGCCGGCTCCGCCTCAAGGCCGGTCGGGCCGGCGCTAACCCGGACGCTGCAGCGATGCGGCGATAAAATCGACAAAGACGCGAATGCGCTGCGATGGCTGCCGTCGCCGGAGATAGACCGCGAAGATGTCGGCGTTCGGCGTGTGGTAGCTGCCGAGAACCTGAATGAGTTCACCCCGGTCGAGGTACCGCCGCACGTCCCATTCGGCCCGCATCAGGATTCCATGCCCGTCGAGCGCCCACTTGACGGCGACTTCGCCGTCATTGGTGGTCAGATTTCCCCGGATCTTTATGGATTCTTTCGCACGCGAACCGTTTCGGCCCCGCGTCAATCGCCAGACTCCGTAAGCTTCGTCGCCTTGCCGGATGCCGATGCAGTTGTGCCGAGTCAAATCGTGCGCGGTGGTCGGCACCCCATGCGCGGCGAAATAGGACGGCGCAGCGCATAGGATGCGGCGGTTGGGTGCAAGGCGCCGAGCGACCACCCGTGTATCCGGCGGCTCTCCAAAACGGATGCAGACGTCGAACGCATCCTTGCTCATAGGGGGCGGGGCGACCGACAATTAAAGCTGAACCGACATCTCCGGGTATTGGGCGACGAAGCGGGAAATTGCGGGCCCGATATGCCCACGGCCGAAACCCGGCGTCGCATTTACGCGCAGCAATCCCGTCGGACGCTGGGTCGAACTTCCGAGCAACTGCGCAAGAGCGTCAATGTCATCGAGAATCCGGCGAGCACAGGAAAGATATAACTCGCCCTCCGGCGTAAGATTCATCCGGCGGGACGCCGGCACGCGCCTCCATCTGCGCCAGATGCTTGCTTACCGCCGCGGCGGTGAGGCCGAGCTCACGCGCCGCAGAACTCAGGCTTCTACTGCCGGCGAGGGTCGAAAAGAAACCAAGATCGGACGGATGTACGGTTCCCTGCCTGTGCATGATTCGTGAATTCCGATTAAAGGTCGTTTGAGTTTAGCGCGTATTCCGTCCGGCGAAAGCGCCTAAAATCCGGGTGAGTTCCGCATGAAAACCTATCGCATAGCAACCATTCCCGGCGACGGGATCGGCAAGGAGGTGGTGCCCGCAGGGCGTGAAGTTCTGCTCGCGCTTGCCGCGGCGGACAAAACGCTCGCCTTCGAGTTCGAGGATTTCGATTGGGGCGGCGACTACTTCCGAAAGCACGGCGCGATGATGCCCGCAAATGGATTGGATGCGTTGCGCGGCAAGGATGCAATTCTGTTCGGCTCGGCCGGAGATCCCGATATTCCCGACCATGTCACCCTGTGGCGATTGCGCTTGAAAATCTGTCAGGGACTCGATCAGTATGCGAACGTGCGGCCCATCCGCATTCTGCCCGGTATCGATGCACCCCTCAAACGCTGCCGCGCCGAGGACTTGAATTGGGTGATTGTGCGGGAAAACTCGGAGGGTGAATATTCCGGCGTGGGCGGCCGTGTGCACCAAGGACATCCCATCGAAGTGGCGTCGGACGTATCGATCCTGACCCGCGTACGTGTCGAGCGCATCCTGAGATTTGCATTCCGCCTTGCGCGGTCGCGTCCTCGCAAACTGTTGACGGTGATCACCAAGAGCAACGCACAGCGTCATGCGATGGTCATGTGGGACGAGATTGCCGCAGAGATTGCCGATGAATTCCCGCAGGTGACCTGGGACAAGGAGTTGGTCGATGCAGCAACGGCTCGGATGGCGAACCGGCCGGCGTCGCTCGACACGATTGTCGCGACCAACCTGCACGCCGACATCCTCAGCGATCTCGCCGCCGCGCTGGCCGGCAGCCTGGGCATTGCGCCGACCGGCAACATCGATCCCGAGCGCCGCTATCCGTCTATGTTCGAGCCGATTCACGGTTCTGCGTTCGGCATCATGGGCAAGGGAGTGGCCAACCCGATCGGGACTTTTTGGTCGGTGGTGATATTGCTCGAGCACCTGGGCGAACCTGCCGCGGCCGGACGAGTGATGCAGGCAATCGAGCACGTGACCTCGAAGCCCACCTTGCACACCAGCGACCTCGGAGGCACAGCGACGACGGCGCAGGTGACCGCCGCGGTCTGTCTGGCGCTGAAGTGAGTCAACTACTTGGCGCCGCCTCATCGATCGAATAGGTGCGCGCGATCAATTCGTCGAGCTTCAGCCGGCCGCTTCGGTACAGCCCGATGAGGCGCGGAAAATCCTGCGCGGGCGCCCCCGCCGGTTAGCTTGTACAGCTCATGAGCGCGCGAGCGCGGCGAAACGCTGCAGGTGCGTATCGCTGTCGCCGAACATCAATTGTGCGGCGGTGAGGCGTTTGAACAAGTGACTGACTTTTAATTCGTCGGTCATGCCCATGCCGCCGTGCAGCTGCACGGCCTGCTGCCCGATGAAGCGGCCTGCCTGGCCAACCACCGTCTTGGCAGCCGACAACGCTAGCCGGCGCTCGCGTACATCCGCAGCCGTACAGCGCAGCGCCGCGAGATAGCTCATCGAGCGCGCCGCTTCGAGATGGATGAGCATGTCTGCGATGCGATGCTGCAACGCCTGAAAGCGGCCGATGGGTTGACCGAATTGTTGACGTTCGCGCACATAGTCGATGGTGGCATCCAGCAGCGCCTGCATCACCCCCACCGCATCCGCGCACAAGGCCGCAAGTCCGATGTCGAGAGCCGCATCGACCGCAATCAGCACACCGCCTTCTGGTCCGAGGCGGCTGGCCACCGGCAATTCCACGCGATTGAGATACACATCGGCGGCACGCTGGCCGTCCACCGTGGGATAGATGTCCAGTACCACACCGGGCGCCGCACGCGGCACCATAAACAAAGAGACGCCTTGAACATCGGCCGCCTCTCCCGAGGTGCGCGCGGAGACCAGCAGAATGTCGGCCGCACCGGCGTGCATCACTACTCCCTTGTGGCCGTCCAGCGTATAAGTGCCGCCGCTGCGCCGCGCGCGCGTGGTCACCCACTGGCTGTCGTAGCGCGCGCTGCTTTCGAAATGCGCGAGTACGGCGATTTTCTCGCCGGCGGCCATGGCACTTAGTAACTGGCCGGCCGCGGACTCGGCGGCAAACGCGCGCAACACCGCGGTAGCGATGATGGCGCTGCTCAGCACCGGCTCGAGCAGCAGGCTGCGGCCACAGTCGCCCATCATGGCCAGCGTTTCCAACGGTCCAAACCCCAGCCCTCCCAGCTCCGCCGGCACGGTCAGGCCAAGCACCCCTAGGTCTGCCAGGCCGCGCCAAATCGAGTGATCCCACCCCGTGACCGAACGTTTGATCGATTGGTAGCGGTCGAAGCCATATTGCTCGCTCAGGTAGCATTCGACTGCCTCGTGCAACTGCCGCTGTTCGTCGCTGAATTCGAAGTTCAAGACTATCTCCTAGAGGCCGATCATCTTGGAGATGATGTTCTTCTGAATTTCGTTGGTGCCGCCGAAAATAGACAGCTTGCGCTGATTGAAATAGGCAGCCGCCAGTGTCGATGCGTAGCGCGGCCCCGGCGCTTCGCGCGTCGGATCGAATTGCCAACCGGCTTCCATGGCTTCGCGGCGAAACGGCAGCGCGTACGGCCCTACGGCGCGCAGTAGAAGTTCCGAAATGCTTTGATGAATCTCCGTTCCTCGGATTTTGAGAATCGAGGCCTCGGGACCCGCTGCAGGAGAACGGCGCTCCGCGGACAGCACGCGCAGGTTGGTAATTTCCAACGCCCACAGATCGATTTCCACTTGGGCAATCTGCGCGGCGAACAACGGATCCTCGAGCAGCGGCCGCCCATGCTGGAACTCGCGCGCCGCGATGCCCTTGAGCCGCGCGAGTTCGCGCTTGGCGATGCCGATCCCGGCAATATTGGTGCGCTCGTGACCGAGCAGAAACTTGGCGTAGGTCCAGCCGCGGTTTTCTTCGCCGATGCGGTTCTCGATCGGTACGCGCACATTCTCGAACCACACCTCGTTGACCTCATGGCCACCGTCCATCAGCACGATAGGACGCACGGTGATGCCCGGGCTCTTCATGTCGATGAGCAGGAAAGTGATGCCCGATTGCTGCTTCGCCTGGCTGTCGGTG
Source organism: Gammaproteobacteria bacterium (assembly GCA_025358615.1). Lineage (GTDB taxonomy): Bacteria > Pseudomonadota > Gammaproteobacteria > Steroidobacterales > Steroidobacteraceae > Bog-1198. The sequence goes on from JANYIY010000120.1 coordinate 10,992, forward strand.
CGCACCAGGCAGAAGATCCAATCGGCATACTGACCAAGCGTATTCCAGGTTTTCTGGCCGTCGACGACGTAGTACTGCCCATCGCGCACGGCACGCGTTTTCAGCGACGCCAGGTCGGAGCCCGCGCCCGGCTCTGAATATCCTTGGCACCACCATTCCGCCCCGGCGCTGATATTCGGCAGAAATCTTTGCTGTTGGACGGCGGTGCCGAATGCCATGATGACCGGCGCGACCATCTTGGTGCCGAAGGGAATGAGGCGCGGAGCGCCGGCCAGCGCCGATTCCTCTTCAAAGATGTACTGCTGCACCGAGTTCCAACCCGGGCCGCCGAATTCCACCGGCCAGCCCATGCCTCCCCAGCCGCGCTCATGCAGGCGGCGCTGCCACTGCACGCTTTCGTCGCGTCCGAGTTCATAGCCGTTGAGCACCTTTTCGCTGATGTCGGCGGACAGCTTTTGGCGCAGGAACTCCCTCACTTCCTCCCTGAACGCCTGTTCCTCGTCCGTAAATTCAAGCCGCATGGGTGCACCTAAGGAAAGATCCCTGATAACTCGTGTTCTGCACTACGGAATTTAATTCCAAAATAGTGCAAAATTATGAGGACGCCTGTCAGAGCTTGTCAATGAATAAACTCCGCAAAGTGCAACGGCCCAAGCGGGCGCAGCCGCCGCCCACAGCAGCCGCTGTTAAGCCGTCCGGTAAGACCGATCGGCATTTCGTCACCGCGCTGGCCCGCGGCCTCGAGGTGCTCGCCTGCTTTCGTCATGGCGAACGCGTGCTCGGCAACCAAGAGCTGGCGCGGCGCTGCGGCCTAGCCAAATCCACCATCTCCCGGCTCACCTACACTCTCACCAAGCTCGGGTATCTGATCTACGTACAGGACAGCGCCAAGTACGGTCTCGGCACCGCCACCTTGAGCCTGGGAAGCGCCATGCTGTCCCGGCTGCAGATCCGCAAGCTCGCGCATCCGCTGATGCAGCAGCTGGCAGAGTTCGGCCAATGCATGGTGAGCCTCGGCAGCCGTGACCGGCTGTCGATGATTTACATCGATGCCGTTCGCGGCTCGTCGGCAGTCACATTGAGCATGGACAGCGGCACCCGCATCCAGATTGCCACCTCCGCCATGGGCCGTGCCTACCTGACTGCGGTGACCGAACAGGAACGCAACGACATAATGGAGGGGGTGCGCGAACTAGCGGAGGTAGACCGCTGGCCCGATCTGCAGCGCGGCGTCGCCAAGGCGCTGCTCGATGTTCGCGAATTGGGCGTGTGCTGTTCCTTCGGCGAATGGCAGAAAGACGTCAACGCCATCGCCGTGTCGGTCAGGCCGGGTGACGGCCTGCCGCCGATGGCCATCAATTGCGGTGCGCCCGCCTACATGGTGTCGAAGGAATTCCTCTTGGAACAGGTGCGGCCGCGCTTGATTGCGCTGGTCAGCGAACTCGAAACCTCGCTGGGCACCGCGGCCTGAACGACAGCGTTGCGGCCACTGTAATTCGCGGCGCTACTAATGGTCCCGGAGCTACGGTCGCCGCGCCACTCGCGGACGCGCGCTCAGCGGTCGCGGCTCGATTCCGGATTCCGTGCGAGCGCGCCGGCGCGCCAGTCCGATGGCGACTGACCGGTCCAGCGGCGAAACGCACGCGTAAAGGAACTGCCGGCGGAGAATCCCAGCAAGTAAGTCACATCGCTGGCGCTGTGCCGCGGCGCGCTGAGATAGGCCAAGGCCAATCCGCGCCGCGTTTCGTCCAAGATTTCCTTGTAAGTGATGCCCCCGTCCGCCAACTTCCGTTGCAGTGTGCGGGCGCTCACGTGGAGCAGATCGGCGACATCTTCCTGGGAAGGTTCGCCATGCACCAACCGCCGCGTCAATACTTCGCGTACCCGCCACTCTATGTTGTCGCGTTCGAGCCGCGATAAGTACTGCTGGGCAATCGCATCGTTGTGCCGCGCCAATTCCGGATTGCCGCCCTCGAGCGGACGCTCGACGGCGTCGATATCGAACACCAAACGCGTCTGCGCGGCGCCGAATAACAATGGCGCGCGCAGCAGACTCTGAAAATCCTCGATTCTCGCCGGGCGTACACGGCGAAACTCGATGCGCAGGGGTGAGTAATCATGTCCTATCAACGAGCGGCACATTCTCAGGTAGGCAGCGACCAAAGCATCCACCGATTCATCGGCTACATTGGGCGCCGATTCGATGACGAAGTGGTATTCCCCGCCACGGCGTGAGAACTCATACTCGATGGCGTCGCTCGCGACGTGGCAGTAGCGCTGCGCGCGCTCGAAGGCTTCCTTGAGCGTCGAGCTGGCCGAAAGCCCATAACCGAGCGCATGAAAGGTGGTCTGTTTGATGTGGCTGGCGACCTTGATCCCGAAAGCAGGATCGCCGGTCGCAGCCACGGCAATCCGCCACAGCCGCTCCGTATGGGTCAGCGGACAGCGCGCGTCAGGACCATCGAGCGACTTAAGATCGAACCCCGCCTCCGCGAGCAGCGCCGCACTGTCGCATCCTGCAGCATCCAAGGCCCGGCAAATGGCCTTGACCCAGGTACCGAGGGTCGTTCTGACGCCCTGACCATCCCTGACCGGCACGGTTCCGAACGCCATAGATGCCTGTGTAAGCACCGAGAATTAATCCTCAGAACGGAATATCGTCGTCGAAATCTTCTTTGCCGCCGGCAGGAGCGGGCGCCGAGGACTGATCATAATCGTCACGAGGCGGTGCACTGCCGCCGGCGCCGCGATCTGCGCCACCGCCACCGCCACCACCGCCTCCTGCTCCGCCGGCGCGGCCGCCGAGCATTTGCATATTGTCGGCAATGATCTCCGTGGTGAAGCGGTCGTTGCCGGTCTTATCCTGCCACTTGCGGGTGCGCAATTTGCCTTCGACGAACACCTGCGAGCCCTTGCGCAGGTATTCCGCGGCAATCTCGCCCAAACGGCCGAACAGGGCGATGCTGTGCCATTCGGTTCGTTCCTGCTGCGCGCCGGATGACTTGTCCTTCCAGGATTCGCTGGTGGCGATCCTGATGTTCGTCACCGTCATGCCGCTCGGCATGGAACGAGTTTCCGGGTCCGCGCCAAGATTTCCGACCAAAATGACCTTATTTACACCGCGCGCCATGACACACCCCCGCAAACAATAGGATGCCGGGCATTGTACACGCAGGCACGCACCCCAATACGAGCCTTGGGTGTTGCGTTCAGGCCAAAATCCGTGCCGGCGACCTCCGCTTCCGGCTCCGCCTGCCCCCCCCAGCCGGGGCCATTCACCCGCTCTTGACGCCACAGGTATAGTAGTTGGTTACATGCAAAATATCCGAATCCGGGGCGCCCGGACCCACAACCTGAAGAATATCGATCTCGACCTGCCGCGGGATCGATTGATTGTGTTTACCGGGCTATCGGGTTCGGGCAAGTCCTCGCTCGCCTTCGATACCATCTATGCCGAGGGCCAGCGCCGCTACGTCGAATCACTGTCCACTTACGCTCGGCAGTTCTTGTCGATGATGGAAAAGCCGGACATCGACACCATCGAGGGCCTGTCGCCGGCCATCTCCATCGAGCAGAAGTCCACCTCTCACAACCCGCGCTCCACGGTGGGCACGGTTACCGAGATTTACGACTACCTGCGTTTGCTGTACGCGCGTGCCGGCACGCCCCGCTGCCCCGACCACCACATCGATCTCGCTGCCCAGACCGTCAGCCAAATGGTGGACACCGTGCTGCAGCAGCCGGAAGGCACCGCATTGATGTTGCTGGCGCCCGCCATCGCCGAGCGCAAGGGCGAACATGCCGAGCTCATTGAGGAGTTGCAGGCGGGCGGCTTCGTCCGCGCGCGTATTGACGGCAAAGTGGTAGAGCTCGATCAGGCACCCAAGCTCGACGTGCGCCGCAAGCACACCGTTGAAGCCATCGTCGACCGCTTCAAAGTGCGCCCGGATCTAAGTCAGCGCCTCGCGGAGTCCTTTGAAACTGCCCTGCGGCTGGGCCAGGGCGTGGCGCGCGTGGCTTATATGGATGACCCGCAACGCGCGGAACTCGTGTTCTCCAACAAGTTCGCCTGTCCCGTATGCAACTATTCGCTGAGCGAGCTCGAACCGCGGTTGTTCTCGTTTAACAGCCCGATCGGCGCCTGTCCGGTGTGCGACGGCCTCGGCACCCAGGATTATTTCGATCCCGAGAAAATCGTCGCCAATCCGCATCTGTCGCTGGCCGGCGGCGCGGTACGCGGCTGGGATCGCCGCAACGCCTATTATTTCCAGCTGATCCAGTCGCTGGCGCGGCATACCAAGTTCGATATCGAGGCGCCGTTCGCAAGCCTGCCGCAAAAGATCAAGGATTTGGTGTTGTTCGGCAGCGATGATGTCGAGATCGAGTTTAAATACCTCGACGGTAAAGGCGGCACGATCAAGCGCAAGCATACCTTCGAAGGCATCGTCAGGAACCTGGAGCGGCGCTACAAGGAAACCGAATCGGCGACCGTGCGCGAGGAACTGGCCAAGTATCGTTCCTCCCGCCCCTGCCCCGAGTGCGAAGGTACCCGGCTCAATCGAGCTGCGAGAAACGTGTTCGTCGACGGACAAAGCATCCCCGCGGTGTCTGCGCTGTCGGTGGGGCGTGCGCTGGAGTTCTTCGGCCAGCTCAAATTGAAAGGCTGGCGCGGCGAAATCGCCGTCAAAATCGTCAAGGAAATCGGCGATCGGCTGGGATTTCTCGGCAACGTGGGCCTCGGGTATCTCACGCTGAACCGCAGCGCCGACACTCTGTCCGGCGGCGAAGCCCAGCGTATCCGCCTCGCGAGCCAGATCGGTTCCGGTCTGGTCGGCGTCATGTACATCCTCGACGAACCGTCGATCGGACTGCACCAACGCGACAATCAGCGCCTGCTCGACACGCTGGTCAATCTGCGCGACCTCGGCAACACCGTCATCGTGGTCGAACACGATGAGGACGCCATCCGCCAGGCCGATCATGTCGTGGACTTGGGTCCCGGCGCGGGCGTGCATGGCGGCAGCATCGTGGCGCAGGGCACCGCCGCCGAAGTGGCCGCGCATCCCGATTCGATTACCGGACAATACTTGAGCGGCCGGCGCCGCATCGAGATTCCGGCGAAGCGGCGTTCACCCGATCCGCAGCGCATGCTGCGGGTGATCGGTGCCACGGCCAACAATCTGAAAAAGGTCACGGCGGAATTTCCGCTCGGGCTGATGACCTGCGTCACCGGGGTGTCGGGTTCCGGCAAATCCACTCTGGTCAACGACACCCTGTTTCGCGCAGTGGCCACTCAAATGAATCATGCGTCGGCGGGAACGGCACACTTCGATCGCATCGAAGGCCTCGACTATATCGACCGCGTCATCGAGATCGATCAAAGCCCGATCGGCCGCACTCCGCGATCCAATCCGGCCACGTACACCGGGCTGTTCGCGCCGATTCGCGAAATCTTCGCCGCCGTCCCGGAATCGCGTGCCCGCGGCTATGAAGCGGGACGATTCAGCTTCAATGTCAAAGGCGGCCGCTGCGAGGCCTGCCAGGGCGACGGCGTCATCAAAGTGGAAATGCACTTTCTGGCGGATGTCTACGTACCCTGCGATGTGTGCAAGGGCAAGCGCT
>JANYIY010000159.1 GCA_025358615.1 Gammaproteobacteria bacterium
GGAGCGGCTGTGCTACTTTTCACTCAAGTGTTCAAACAGCCGCTGAGGGGCCTGGCACGAGGGTATTATCGAATTACCGGCAGTTGGGATAATCCCATTGTCGAACGCATCAAGAGCGCAGAAGCGGCCGCCGCGACTGCCGAGGCACCGAAATAGATGGGCATAGTTGCCGCCATTCAGATGACTTCGAGTCACATCGTCGCAGACAACCTGGCTGGCGCCGGATCGCTGTTGCGGCAAGCCAAGGACGCCGGCGCCGACATCGCCTGTCTGCCGGAGAATTTCTCCTTCATTGGCCTGCGCGACGCCGACAAGCTGCAAGTCGCGGAAGCGGACGGCGAGGGTGCCGTGCAGTCGTTCTTGAGCGATACCGCGCGGCAACTCAAGATGTGGATCCTGGGCGGCACCATCGTCATCCGCGGCGACACGGAGCGGCGCGTCGCCAACACATCGCTGCTGATCGACGCCGCCGGCAAGCGAGTGGCGCGCTACGACAAGATTCACTTGTTCGATGTCACCATTCCCGGCCGCGAGGAACAGTATCGCGAGTCGACGCATGTCATGCCGGGGCGCGATCGCGTTATCGCAGACACCCCGGTGGGGAGGCTTGGAATGTCGGTGTGCTACGACATGCGTTTCCCGGAACTGTATCGTGAACTGGTGTTGCAGGGCGCGGAGTGGCTGGCGATGCCGGCGGCGTTCACCGTGCCCACCGGGCGGGCGCATTGGGAGACTCTGCTACGGGCACGGGCGATCGAGAACCTCTGCTATGTCGTGGCGCCGGCGCAGAGCGGCACGCACACCAGCGGCCGCGAGACCTACGGCGATTCGCTCATCGTCGATTACTGGGGCCAGGTGCTGGCGCGCCTCGCCAAAGGCAGCGGCGTGATCACGGCCGAGATCGATCTCGCCAAGGAGGCGGAGACGCGTATGCGCTTTCCCGCCTTGGATAATCGGCGGCTGGGATTGCCCAATGTGGCGACGGTGCTGACTTGAGCGCGCACAGTTCCGAGGTGAGTGAACCCATGTTCGATGTGGCTGAGAAGATGATTCTGACGCCTTCCGGCCTCGACGAAGGTCGACTGGCGACGGTCCTCGACGCCGTCATGAGCCGCGGAGTCGACTACGCCGACTTGTACTTCCAATTGTCGCGCGAGGAGTCATGGTCGCTGGAGGACGGCATCGTCAAGGAAGGGTCGCATAGCATCGAACAGGGCGTGGGTGTGCGCGCCATGAGCGGCGAGAAAACCGGCTTTGCCTACACCGACGAAGTGCTGCTGCCGGCGCTGCTGGAGGCATCCAATGCCGCGCGCGCCATTGCACGCAGCGGCGGTCGCAATGCGGTGAAGGCATGGCAGCGCCCGCTCACTCATCGTCTCTACCTGCCGGCAGATCCGCTCGATGCCATACGCGACGAGGACAAGGTGGCGTGGCTGATGCGCATCGATGCCGACACGCGCCGCATCGACCCACGCGTCAAGCAGGTGATGGCGTCGCTGGCGGCGGTACATGAAGTGATTCTGATTGCCTCGAGCGAGGGTGTATTGACGGCGGATGTGCGTCCCTTGGTGCGGATGAATGTCTCGGTCATCGTCGAACAGAACGGCCGCCGTGAGCAGGGTTACAGCGGCGGCGGCGGACGCTTCGGCCTCGATGAACTATTGCGCGGTGATGAGCCTTTTGCGCATGGCCGCGAGGCGGTGCGCCAGGCGCTGGTCAATCTCGAGGCGCTGGCCGCGCCGGCCGGATCCATGACGGTGGTGCTGGGACCGGGCTGGCCGGGCATTCTGTTGCACGAGGCCATCGGTCACGGCCTGGAGGGCGATTTCAACCGCAAAGGCACCTCGGCATTTTCGAATCGCATCGGCCAAAAAGTGGCGGCCGACGATATAACAGTGGTGGACGACGGCACGCTCTCGCGCCGCCGCGGGTCCTTGAACGTCGACGATGAAGGCACCCCGACCCAGTGCACCACCCTGATCGAGAATGGCGTGCTGCGCGGTTATATTCAGGACAAAATGAATGCGCGATTGATGGGCATGCCGGCGACCGGCAACGGTAGGCGCGAATCCTTCGCGCATATGACCTTGCCGCGCATGACCAATACTTACATGCGCGCTGGCTCGCGCGCACCGGAAGAAATCATCGCCTCGGTGGAGAAGGGCTTGTACGCCGTTAACTTCGGCGGTGGCCAGGTGGACATCACGTCCGGTAAATTCGTGTTCTCCGCGAGCGAAGCCTACTTGATCGAGAACGGCAAGATCGGCGCGCCGGTCAAAGGCGCGACCTTGATCGGCAACGGTCCCGATGTGCTGCAGCGAGTCAGCATGGTCGGCAACGACATGAAGCTGGACGGCGGCGTCGGGACTTGCGGCAAGGAAGGTCAGTCGGTGCCTGTCGGGGTGGGACAGCCCACGCTGCGCATCGACGCGCTCACGGTGGGCGGCACGGGCTGACGAATCTGCACATTCGCGCTTGGATTGCGGATGTCGCCCAATGCGCCGCACGAGCACAATGATCGGGCGGTATCGTCAAGGAAGAAACTCCGTTAGGGAACGCAGGATGCATCACCGCAGCGCGGGTGGGACGTTACGCAAGGGCATCTTGCCCGCGCTATTTTTTCCGAGCCGCTGAATCGAATGTTGAGAAGGCGCGGCGGCGCTCAGGTCGCTTGAAATCGTCCTTCGAGGGCCGCGACGGCAGCGGGCTTAAGCGGTGTGCCGCTCAAGTGGGCGGCGTACAGGGCCGCACCGGCAACCGCTGACATACGCGGCGCGGCGAAGCGGTATTGTCGGCGGCCGCTCGCGAGAGTCGATTGCAACGGTGCCAGCAG
>JANYIY010000172.1 GCA_025358615.1 Gammaproteobacteria bacterium
TATTCGCCGTTCAGCGCCATCCTCTGGGCCAAGGTCATGCATGAGGCCAAAGTGCCCGCCGGCGTATTCAATCTCATCAACGGCGACGGCCCGGGCGTGGGCGCGCCGCTGTCCTCGCATCGCGAAGTCGACATGGTGTCATTTACCGGTTCGACTCGGGCAGGCACTGAGGTCGCGCGCAGCGCCGCGGCGTCGGTCAAACGAGTGCACCAGGAACTCGGCGGAAAATCGCCGAATGTGCTGCTCGACGACGCGGACTTTGAACGCGCCGTCAAGCAAAGCGTACTGCATGTCTTTCAAAATTCCGGCCAGTCCTGCAATGCGCCCACTCGCATGTTGGTGCCTGCCGCAAAGCTGGCGGAAGTGGAAGCCATCGCTAAACGCATCGCCGAAACCAAAGTGGTGGTGGGCGATCCGGCTGCCGAAAAAACTACTGTCGGTCCGGTCGTCTCCAAATTACAGTTCGAGCGCGTCGCGGGATATATCGAGAAAGGTATTGCCGAAGGTGCGCACCTCATTACCGGCGGCGCCGGGCGCCCGGATGGATTGACCAAGGGCTACTTCGTCAAGCCGACGATTTTCTCCAACGTCCGCAATGACATGACAATTGCGCGCGAGGAGATCTTCGGGCCGGTGCTCTGCATCCTGCCCTACCAAACTGAAGAAGAAGCGATACAGATTGCCAACGACACGCCCTATGGTCTTGCCGCGTATGTCTGGTCGCAGGACACGGTGCGGGCGCGCCGGGTCGGAAATCGAATCCGCGCAGGCCAGGTCGCCTTGAACGGTGCTTCCGGCGACATGCAAACGCCCTTCGGCGGTTTCAAGGCTTCCGGCAACGGGCGCGAATACGGCGAGTTCGGCCTGCGTGACTTCTTGGAAGTCAAAGCCATGATCGGAGTGGACGCCGCTTGAGGCAGGCGGGACGCCGCCCTTGATCATGGACGGAATCCCGGCCGCTGCCGCGGTTGTGCGGCTCGAGAATTTGAGCAAGCGCTATGCGCCGGATCGCCCCGCGATCTTCGAACGCATCGAGCTTGAGCTGCGGGCCGGCGAATACCTCGCCGTGATGGGCGAATCCGGCGTCGGCAAGTCGACGCTGCTGAATCTGCTTGCAGGCCTCGATCAACCGGATTCCGGCCGAGTGCTGCTCGAGGGAGTCGATCTTGCCACCTTGGACGACGATGCAGTCACGCTGCTGCGGCGTCGCGCGGTGGGGTTCGTGTTCCAGGCATTCCATGTGCTGCCCTACTTGAGCGTGGAGCAGAACGTCGCGCTACCCTTGGACCTCCTGCACGTCCGCGAGCCCGAACGCAGCCGGCGCACGCTTGAGATGTTGGCGGCGGTGGGCATTGACTCGCTCGCCAAGCGCTATGCGCGAGAGCTGTCCGGTGGTGAAGTACAGCGCATTGCCATCGCGCGCGCGCTGGTGCATCGGCCGCGGCTGCTGCTGGCCGACGAGCCGACGGGAAATCTAGACTCGCGCAGTGCAGCGCAGACACTCGAGCTGCTGCGCACTCAGATCAAAGCGAATGCCGGCGCCGGAATTCTCATCACCCATTCGCGCACCGCGGCCGAAACCGCGGATCGCATTCTGGTGCTCGATGTCGGCGGCTTGCAGCCCTTCAAGCCGCAAAGATGAGCATGCCCGGCGATTGCCGCGGGGCGTTCACCATTTGGCGAGTGCTGCTGCTGGCGCAGCTGCGAGAATCGCCGGTGCGAATGCTGGTGACGGTGCTGGCGATCGCACTGGGGGTCGCGCTGGGTGCCGCAGTATTTCTGGTCAACACGGCCGCGCTCAATGAATTCGGCTTGGCGACCAAGCGGCTGGTGGGTGAAGCAGATGTGGTGGTGCGCGGCTCCCGCGAAGGATTCCCCGAGGCGCTATTTGCTCGATTGGCGGCCGACCACACGGTCGGCGTCGCAAGCCCGGTACTGGAGCTGGAGGTGGCGCTGCCCGGGCAGCGCGACACGCTCAAGGTGCTGGGGATAGACCCCTTCCGTGCAGCGTCACTGCAGCCCGCGCTCCTCGGCGACATTGGCGGCGGGATTTTTGCGCTCTTTCAATCCGACAGCATTTACTTGAGCAGCAGTGCCGCCCAGCAACTGCGTGTCGGTCGCGGTGACTCGCTGCCGGTCATCGTCGCCAGCTCGCCGAAGACGCTGCACGTCATTGGCATCCTGTCGGAAGCCAGCTACTCGCAACCCTTGGGGCTGATGGACATCGCCTCGGCGCAATGGACCTTCAATGAAGTAGGCCGCTTGAATCGCATCGACCTGCGGTTGAAGCCGGGCAACGATGTCGATGCGTTTCGTCTTGATTTGGGAAAACAGTTGCCCACCGGTGTGCTTGCCGTCGCGCCACAGGTGGAGCGCGACCGGGCGGTGTCCGTGACCCGCGCCTATCGGGTCAATTTGAACATGTTGGCGCTGGTGGCACTGTGGACCGGAGCGTTTCTGGTTTTCTCGACTCAATCCCTCGCGGTGCTGCGCCGGCGCCGCTCGCTGGCGCTGCTTCGCGCCCTGGGAGTGACGCGCGGTCAGTTGCAGCGTGCACTCACCGGCGAGGGCGCCGCCCTCGGAATCGCAGGCTCCCTGCTCGGCGTCATTCTCGCCGTAGTCATTGCCGCCGCCATTTTGCAATTTCTCACCGGCGACCTCGGCAACGCCCAGTTACGCGCCGTGGGAGCATCGCTGCGCGCGGCACCGCTGCCCATGCTGCTGTTTTTCTTGATGGGCACCGCAGTGGCCAGCATCGGCGCGTGGTTGCCGGCCCGTGCCGCGGCACGGCAATCGCCCGCCCGCTCCCTCAAAGGCGGCAATGGCGACTACTCCATGCCAGCCAGACGCAGCAGCTACGCCGGCATTGCCCTGTTGCTGGCGGGCGCAGTGCTGTCGCGGATACCGCCGCTGGGCGGCTTGCCGGTATTTGGCTATGCCGCGATTGCGGCATTGCTGTTCGGCGCTGTATTGCTGGTGCCCACCTTGACCATGAAAGCCTTGAATCTCGCGCCGCGCACGCATCGCGTGGTGATCGATGCGGCTGTGGCGCAGCTGCGCGAAAACGTCGGGCTGTCGACCTTGAGCCTTGCCTCCATCATCGTGAGTTTCAGTCTGATGGTGGCCATGGCCATCATGGTGTACTCCTTCCGCGTCTCATTCGAGCACTGGCTGGTCAAACTTCTGCCCGCCGATATGCAACTGCGTGAACCCTACGGCAATGACACGGCGTATTGGTCCACTGCCGACCAGGCGGGGCTCGCAACGGTCGCCGGCGTGTCGCGCATCGAGTTTCGGCGCACGCGCCAGCTGCTGCTGGATGCTGCGCGCGCGCCCGTCACCTTGATCGCGCGCGGCGCAACGGCGGCGCAAGCGGCGGCGGAATTGCCGCTGCTGCAAAGTACCAAGCAGCAGCAGCCCGCGAGCACCGAGCCGGCCTGGATATCCGAGGCGCTCTCTGATCTGTACGGCTACAAAATAGGTGATCAGATCGCACTGCCGCTCGCCGGCCAGAGGCGGCTGTTTACAGTGGCCGGTGTCTGGCGTGACTACGCGCGCAGCACGGGTTCCGTTGTGATATCGCGTCAGGCCTACATTGCCCTGACGGGCGATGGCGGCGCCAATGAGGGCTCGATCTGGTTGACCCCGGGCGCCAGTGCCGAGCTGACCGAGGTGGCGCTGCGCGCCCGCTTCGCACGCGCAGATTCGCTGGAAATACTCACGAGCACCGCTCTGCGCGACCGTTCGCTGCAGATCTTTGACCGCGCTTTCGCCATCACCTACGCGCTCGAAGCCATCGCCGTCATCATCGGACTCACCGGCATAAGTTTTGCCGCCAGTTCCACTGCCCTCGCCCGCCGCGCCGAGTTCGGCATGCTGCGGCATATCGGCATGCTGCGCAGCCAGGTGGTCGGCATGTTGGCAAGCGAAGGTATACTCACGAGCGCCTTCGGTGTGGCTTATGGCCTGGTGCTCGGCGTCGCACTGAGCCTGGTCCTGGTCTATGTCATCAACCG
>JANYIY010000195.1 GCA_025358615.1 Gammaproteobacteria bacterium
CCAACGACCGCATGCTCACCACGTGCTTCTTGGCGGCGCTGTTCCATGGGATCGTGATCCTCGGCGTGACATTCAGCGCGCCGGGCAGCAAGGCGGATGGCGATGACGCGCCGGCCCTGGAAGTTGTCCTGGTCAATGACCAGACACCGAGCGTGGCGCGCAATCCGAATGCCCAGTACCTCTCGGAACGCAATCAAAAGGGAGCCGGCAACACGCTGAAGCGTGAACGCGCGCTGATACCCAAATCTTCCCTGATGCCGGTCGAGCGCCTGGGTGTTCCCAGCGGCGACGGGCTGGCGGCGCATCAGGCAGGCTTGGACGCCGGCGACGAGGAACTCGTTGCCACCCATATGCCGGCGCACAAGATCCTGTATTTCGCGGCGCCCACGGCTGCCAGAGAATCATCCCAACTGCCCCTGCTGTTGGAGAAACGGCCGGCTCTCGCGATGACTCCCAATGACGACGGAGTCGAGCTGCGCATGCGCGGCGCAGCCATGCACCAGCTGTGGATAGCCGCGGACACTCGTGAATCCGATGTCGCCGTTTACTTGGACAGCTGGCGCCGTAAGATCGAGCGCGTGGGCACGATGAACTTCCCGGATATCGTCCGTCGCGAGAAATTTTCCGGCACCCCGGTCATCGAGGTGACCATAGGTTCGGACGGCAAGCTTCTGCAAACCATGGTCAGGCGCAGCAGCGGGCATGTGGAAGTCGACGAGGCCGCCATGAGGATCCTGAAGCTTGCCTCACCCTACGACCCGTTCCCGGGAGAGCTGGCCGCCAAGCATGACGAGATACGCATTGCCTACGAATGGCAGTTCCTGGGAGGTGCGGCGCAAGGCACCGGCGTCTTCTATGCGGAGCCGAACCATTAGCGATTCCGGGTATCTGACCAACCAGCTATTGATCGCCATGCCGGCGATGGGCGATCCTAATTTTGCGCAAACCGTGGCACTGGTGTGCGACCACAATTCGCGTGGCGCGCTGGGACTCATCCTCAACAAGCCGCTGCCCATGCGCATGGGAGAAGTATTCGAGCAGCTCGAAATCGCACTCGCCGGGGGGCCGCTGCGGGAGCGGCAGGTGTTGCGCGGCGGGCCGATGCAAACCGATCGCGGTTTCGTGGTGCATCGTGCGGGCGGTGAATGGGACTCGACGCTCAAGGTATCGGATGTCATCCATGTCACGACGTCGCGGGATATTTTGGCCGCGATGGCCCGCGGCCAAGGGCCCGAAGATGCTGTCGTCGCCTTGGGCTACGCGGGCTGGGATGGGGGACAGCTGGAAGACGAGATTCGGGCCAACGCCTGGCTGAACGCGCCGGTGGATCCCGATTTGATTTTCGAACTGCCATTTGAGTCCCGATGGCAGGCCGCGGGCCGCCTGCTGGGGGTAGAGCTGTCGCGTATAAGCCCTATCAGCGGCAATGCCTGAACCCGCCGCGCAGTCGAGCGGCGCGCCGCGCATCGTGCTGGCCTTCGATTTTGGAGGGCGGCGTATTGGCGTCGCCTGCGGCGATACGGTGAGCCGAACGGCTGCACCCCTCTCCGCCGTGCCGGCCGGCGCCGCCGGGCCCCGCTGGCAAGGGATCGAAGCGCTGCTGCACGAGTGGCAACCGGCCCTGGCTGTGGTCGGCCTGCCGTATAATGTGGACGGTTCCGACAGTGGTATGACGTCCGCCGCGCGCGAATTCGCCGCGGAACTGGCGCGCCGCTTCGCGCTGCCGGTCGTGCTGGTCGATGAGCGCTATTCTTCCCGGGAAGCCGAGGGGCGGCTCAAAGAAGCGCGCGAATCCGGCCTACGCCGGCGGCGCGTCGCGAAAGCCGATGTCGATGCGGCGGCGGCCTGCATTATCTTGGAACGTTGGTTCATGGAACACTAGAGGGGGCTCCTAACGCATATGCGTTCACAACAAGACAGCGCCGGGGGCCTGCGCCACCTCATCACGCTCGACGGCCTGACCCGCGACGCCTTGACGGCGATTCTCGATCGCGCGGAAAGCTACCGCCGCCTTCCCGGGCAGCCCGCCTATGAAGGACGCGAACTTGCCGGCGTGACCCTGGCCAATTTGTTCTTCGAGCCCTCCACCCGCACCCGCGCCTCGTTCGATCTCGCCAGCCGTCGATTGGGTGCGCACGTGCTCAATCTAGACCTGCACTCGAGTTCGCGAGCTAAAGGCGAAAGCATGCTGGACACGATTTATACGCTCGAGGCCATGAACACCGATGTGTTCGTGATCCGCGACTCGGAAGCGGGGATGCCGGAATTTCTGATCGATCACGTGGCACCGCACGTGTCGGTGATCAGCGCCGGCGAAGCGCATGTATCGCATCCCACGCAAGGGTTGCTCGACGTTCTGACCATCCGCACCCATAAGCGCCGCTTTGCCGGTCTCAAGGTGGCCATCGTCGGCGACATCAAGCACTCGCGCGTCGCGAGGTCGGCGCACCAGGCCCTGTCAACGCTGGGGACGACGGATATCCGGGTGGTTGCGCCGCAAGCGCTGCTGCCGGCGGAAGGCGAATTTCGCGCCGCGCAGCGCTTCACTCGCATCGAGGACGGCATCGCAGGCGCCGATGTGGTGATGATGTTGCGCATACAAAAGGAACGCATGGCGCAAAGCGCGTTTCTGGATGATGCCGCCTATTTTCGCGATTTTGGCCTTGACGCCCAGCGCCTGAAATTGGCCGCAGCCAGCGTGCTGGTCATGCATCCCGGGCCGATGAACCGCGGCGTGGAAATTTCCTCGCAGGTCGCCGACGGCCCGCGCTCGGTCATCCGCGAACAGGTGAACAACGGAGTCGCCGTGCGCATGGCGGTGCTGGCGTCGATTGCCGCCACCTTGACCAGGCATCGCCGACCTCTTTGAATGGGCTGCGCCCAGGATTTACGGGGTCGTGCTAAGCACCGCGACCCCGCCTGATAGGCGCTCGCTGCGCGAGCGGGAACACATCGGCATGGGCTGCGCCCACAAGCGCGCAATCTAGACCGCGCCGATTTGATCGATCCGCAGCAGAGCCTGCCCCATTCGTATACGGCCACCCTCCCGCACCCCCTCGCTCAAGGCAGCGCCCCGTGGGGCGAATACGATGATGGTGGAACCGTGCTCGAACCAGCCCATTTCCTCACCCCTCTGCAGGCCGACGTTGCAGGGTATGACATTGGGCCCGCGATAGCGCAGGTGCAGCAGCACGTCGAGAAATCGTAAGCGCATGCTCGCGACCAGGATCGCGGCCACAGGCACCAGCGTCAGGACGGCCCCGCCCGGCAGCAGACAGCGAATCACGGCGCGCTCGTTCTTGCAGAACAATCGCTCGACGCGCTTCAGCGCAATGGGATTTACATTCCAAGTGTCCCCGGAAATGTAGTTCACCTGCTGCACCCGGCAATCGCCCGGCGCATGGAAGCGATGGTACATGCTCGAGGTGAGCCGCAGGGTCGCGTACTGTCCATCCTGGTAGTAGCGCACCAGCTGCGGATCCGCCAACAAATCGAGAAGCGGGTACGGAAAGCCCTTGGCCTGCAGCACCATCCCCTGCTGCACCCGTCCGCAGGCGCCCACCAGCGCGTCGCAGGGACTGACCAGCGCCGTCGGATCCTGATCGATGGGACGGGCGCCTGGCTTCAATTCGCGGGTAAAGCAATCGTGCACGCTCTTGAACCGTGCCTGCTTCGCTTCGCTGAGATCGAGATCGGAGAACAGCCGCCACAAGGCGATGCTGGCCCGGCAAACCCAGGGCTGCTCGACCTTGCTCAATCGTCCCATCAGGCGCGTCAGCAGGCTGCGCGGTATGCGGTTGGTGAGCAGAAAGTTGAGGTCCTCCTGCTGCACTAGGCGGGCGATCAGGGATCTCGCAGTCATCTCAGTGTCACTCGCCTGCAATACAGTCCGCCGACCAGAGGCCACCTGCGGAAACCACGATTAACAACATAATCCCTTACACATTGGGGGCGCTCGCACTCGTCGTGCTGCTGCGCAAATTGCGATTTCGACTGCAACTGTCGCGCGCCAAGCATCCGTCGCTGACCGGCCACTCGCGCATGGCGCGCCGGTTCGCCTCGCTGGTGCCGTTCTACGAATACGGAGAAGATCGCTTCTTCCGCGCCGACGCGGCTCCCGACGACGTCGCCGCCATGCGGCGCGCAGGTTTTATGCGTCTGGCGGCTCTCTTTGCCGAGCGCTTCCAGCGCACCGCCGAGCTCACCGCGGACATCGCCGGCGCGCTCTCCGATTTGCAGTTCACATCCCGCTACCGCGTGCCCTTCCAGTTCAGCGCCTACCTGCGCCGGCACTTCAAGGCCGGCGCGTTCGCCGCATCCTCGTCCGGGGTGACGGTCACCGATCTCGACGGCAATCGGCTGTACGATTTGACGGGATCCTACGGCGTCAACGTGCTTGGCTACGATTTCTATAAGGAATGCATCGAGCGCGGCAGCGAGCGGGTGCGCGATTTGGGGCCGGTGCTGGGCGCCTACCATCCGCTGACCGTGTACAACGTGCGCCGCCTGCTGCAGATTTCCGGTCAGCAGGAGATCTCCTTTCACATGTCCGGCACCGAGGCCGTCATGCAGGCGGTACGGCTGGCGCGCTACCACACCCGGCGCACCCACCTGGTGCGCTTCTGCGGCGCCTACCATGGCTGGTGGGGCGATGTGCAACCCGGTGTCGGCAATCCCATCGCGGCACGCGAAACCTACACCCTGAAAGAAATGGATGAGGACACCCTGCGAGTGCTGCGCAGCGGCCGCGACATTGCCTGCGTGCTGGTCAACCCATTGCAGGCCTTGCACCCGAATAGCGGCGCGCCCGGCGACTCGACTCTTATCGACAGCGGACGCGAGGCGCATTTCGACCGCGCCGCCTACTCTGCGTGGCTCGTCAAGTTGCGCGAAGTGTGCAGTGCGCGCGGCATCGTATTGATCTTCGACGAAGTGTTCGTCGGTTTCAGGATCAGCATCGGCGGTGCTCAGGAATACTTCGGGGTCCGTGCCGACATGGTCACGTACGGCAAAACCGTGGCCGGCGGGCTCCCCGTCGGGGTGCTGTGCGGCCGCGCGCAATTCATGCGCCGCTTTCGCGACAATCGGCCGGCCGATATCTGTTTCGCACGCGGCACCTTCAATTCGCATCCCTATGTCATGGGCTCCATGCACGAGTTCCTGCAGCGGCTCGACAGCGACGCCGTGCGCGGCCAGTACCGCGATCTCGACGCCATCTGGGATTCCCGTGCTCGTGGCTTGAACGAACGCCTGGCAGCGCAGGGCCTGCCGGTGCGTGTCGCAAACCTCTCTACGATCTGGACCCTCTGCTACCTGGGCGCGTCGCGATATAACTGGATGCTCCAATATTATTTGCGCGCCGCCGGCCTGGCCTTGAGCTGGGTGGGTACCGGGCGCCTCATATTCAGTTTGAATTACACAGACGCAGATTTTGCCGAGGTCGCCGACAGAGTGTTGTCGGCGGCCGGGGAAATGCAGCGTGATGGCTGGTGGTGGTCCTTGCCTGAGATTACCAACAAGTCCATCCGGCGCCGTGTGTTCAAGGAAATGTTTCAGGCCCGATGGGCTTCGACGGGGCGGCCGGCCACATCAGCCATGGGATCGATGAGTTCGCCGCGCAGCAAATAAAGCGGCGCCTTGTAGTAGGTCTTCACATCATTGAACGGGTCCGTGAGTATCTTGGTCGCCCACACCAGCCCGGTTTGCAGGTCCTTCAGAAAGAACAGCTGCACCGTACGGAACAGCAGGGCACCGACGCCGACGATGAGCCAGATTTCGCCCACGTGGCGCACGAATTTCGCGCCGTTGGCATGCGGCTGAAACAATCCGAAAAAAGTCGGATCCAGCCACAGTAACAGCGGCGACAGCGCCCATACGGCGTGCAGGATCACCTTGCGGCGCAGGTTGTAGCCCACCTTGATCTCCTCCTTGAACTCGTGCGATGCACGATTGACCCGGTCGTAGCCCTTGGGCTCGAAGAAGAAATGCCCGGATTGGCGGCTGACCATGGACACGAGCCAGCCGATCAGCGCCGACTTCGCCGGGTCGGCGAACGCCATTATGTAGGCGACGATGAAGCTGACCGCGCTCAACAAATGCAAGGACTGGTTGATACGGCTGTGATGATAGTAACGGTGATCGTCCCATCGCTGTGTCCGCAGTTCTGCCCAAAAGCTTCGCATGGTGATTCCTTGAAGATTGCGACATGAGTCGGCCATGAAGCAAATATAGGAATTTCATTACACGCCTATTACAGGGCGCCCCGCTGCGGGCAAATGGCGACACGAGTCGCAGCATTGCAAGAAAACTGCCGGCCCGCGTTCATCGTATCGTCATGCCGTCATGCAATCGTCAGCGGGCATGAGAGTCATGATCGTTACCGACGCGGGCCGGCAGTTTTCTTGCAATGCTGCGACTCGTGTCGCCATTTGCCCGCAGCGGGGCGCCCTGTAATAGGCGTGTA
>JANYIY010000221.1 GCA_025358615.1 Gammaproteobacteria bacterium
GACGCGCTGGTTGAGGAAGGGCTCGAGCACAGTCCTTCGCTCGCCGCGGCTCAGCAGACGCTGCGGGCCGCGCGCGCGGCTCTACGCTCGCAAATCGGCAATTCAATGGTACCGAGCGTCGATCTGGGATTTGACCCGTCGCGCCAGCGGGCACTAGGCATTCCGATTTTGCCGCACCAGGAGACCTTCCTGTACAACGTGTTTGCTGCGGAGGTCAAAACCTCCTACACCTTCTATTTCTTCGGCGCAGCGGTGCTGGCCAACCGCGCGCTCGCGCTGCAAGTCAAGCAGCAGGCCTTTGAGCTCGAAGCGACGCGCCGCGGGCTCGCGGCCAATATCGTGGTAGCGGTGATCAACGCCGCTGCGCTTCAGCTCGAGGTTGCCGCGACTGAAGAATTGGTGGCGCTGGGCGAGCAGCGCGCCCGGCAAACCGCCGCGCGCCACGAGCTCGGCGGCGCGTCGCAAGATGATGCGCTCAGCTCCGAACAGGATGCCGCCAATGCCGCCGCGACACTGCCCGCGCTGCGCGCGAGACTGCTGGCGGTTCGTCACGCTGAAGCTGTGCTGTTGGGGCGTACGCCCGACCGGGCGCCGGAGCCGCTGGCCTTGGACGCGCTGCAGCTGCCGGACACCGTGCCGGTATCGGTGGCGTCCGAGCTGCTGCATCAGCGTCCGGACATCCTGGCTGCCGAAGCAAACGTCCGGGCAACGGCGGACGAGGCCGGAGCGGCCGCTGCGTCTATGTTCCCGTCGCTGACTCTGTCAGCCGCCTACGGGCGCGGCGGCTTCGATTGGTCGACCTTCGCCTCGCCGGCCGGAGCGATTTGGAGCGTCGGCGCGTCGCTGACGCAGCCGCTATTTCACGGCGGCGCATTGGTGGCCCGCAAGCATCAGTACGAGGCGGCTCACGATGCCGCCGTAGCGCAGTACCGGCAAACCGTGCTGACCGCGTTTCAATACGTCGCCGATACGCTGGTCTCTCTCGAGGAGGATGCTAACACGCTCACCCAGGCCAGCCGTGCGGCGGCCGCGACTAACTCCATGCAGCGCAATACCGAGTCGCGATACCGGCTGGGCGCGACCCCGTTCTACGCGACGTTGACTGCGACACAGCAGTATCAGAATGCGAAGGTGCAGTACCTACGGGCACGCGCCGCGCGGCTCGCCGATACCGCGGCGTTGTTCGACTCCATGGGCGATCCGCCGCCGCTCGCTGGGGCCATGGCCGCCGGGGGTACCTAGCCTCCAGGCCGCCACGCGGCCATAAGTTCTTGCGTAAATCGGTCAACTGCTCGAAGTGGCGCCGAGACAGTGCTCCGATTGCGCGCGCCACCATGCTGCCGTCAGCAAATCCGCATGCTGGCGGGTAAAGACGGGAGTCAGCGCAGGCGGTATGGAGAGGAAGGGCAGCCACTGTTCCGGGAACACATCGCGCGGTCCATAGTGGAACCAAGGCTCGCCGCTGGTTTCCTCTTCTTCGCAGGTTGCCTGCGGCAGATCGCGAAACACACAGTCCGACACCAGGCAGATTTCGTCGTAGTCGTAGAAAATCACGCGCCCGTGACTCGTGACGCCAAAATTTTTTAAAAGGAGGTCGCCGGGAAACACATTGCTGGCGGCGAGGTCGCGCAGCGCGTTGCCGTAGTCGATGATGGCTGACTCAGCGGCGGCGGGCTCGGCCTCGCGCAGATACAAGTTGAGCGGCCGTAAGCGGCGCTCAATGTAGCAGTGTTCGACGATCAGATCCTCGCCCTCGATGCGGCAGCTCTCGCGAGCTTCGTTCAGCAACTCTTCGGCCAGCGCCGGCATGAAGCGCGCGCGCGGCAGCCGCAGCCGTTTGAATTCCTGGGCATCGACCAGACGGCCGGCGCGGTCGTGACGGAACACGAATTGGTAGCGCTCGATGACGTCTTCTCGCGTGCTGGTTTTGGGCGCGCCGAAACGGTCGCGGATCACCTTGAACACGAGGTCGTGCGAGGGCAAGGTGAACACGATCATGACTAGGCCGCGCTCGCCGGGGGCGTGCACGAAGCTGTCGATGGACTTGTCCAAGTGGCGCTGCAGGTTGAAGTATCGCTCAGTTTTTCCTTGCTTTGCACGGCCGAGCACCGTGTACAACTCGTCGATGGACTTGCGCGGCATGAAGGAGCGCAGCAGGGTGATCGCCGCGCTCACCACCGGCAGATCCACGTGGAAATACGATCGCGCGTAGCCGAACACGGAGCCGACGTCGGCACGCGACAGCATGACGGCATCGACCTGTACGCCCTTCGGGGAGTTGGTGAAGGCCAGAACCAAGGGGGTGATCGAGCCGTCGCCGATCAGACGGCCGACGACAAAGGCATGCGTATCTCGATAGAACAAGGGCTCGATCAACTCGATGGACTCGGGGTGTCCGCGGTTCCTTCCGGACTCAAAATAGCGGCCGATTTCGGCG
>JANYIY010000305.1 GCA_025358615.1 Gammaproteobacteria bacterium
GCTCTTGGTATTGAGATGCAAATGCCGGCACAGCCATAGCAGCAGCCCGATGAGCACGAGCATGGCAATGCGGCTTGCGACGCGATGAAAGGCCCAATTGGCAAAGATTTGCGTGAACTCAAAGGCGGGATAGGCAATCGCTGCGCCGACCAGTCCGGCGAGAACGATCACAGCTAAGAACCAGGCGAAGGCGCGCATTGGTGCTAGCGTTTCAAGCCTGCGAAAACGCGTGCGGCCGCGGCAATGGTGGCGTCGATATCGGCCGTGGTATGTGCGGCCGAGATGAAGCCCGCTTCGAAGGCGGATGGGGCGAAGTACACTCCCTCGGCCAGCATCCCGTGGAAGAAATGCTTGAAGCGTTCGACATCGCAGGCCATGACCTTGGCGTAGCGGTCGACGCGGCGCTCATCCGTGAAGAAAAATCCAAACATGCCGCAAACATGATTGGTCGCGAGCGCAATGCCGGCGCTGTCGGCGGCCCCCGCCAGGCGCTGCATCAATATATCGGTCGAGGCTTGCAGTCTTTCGTGAAAGCCGGGCACCGACAACAGCTCCAACGTGGTGAGTCCGGCGGTCATCGCCACCGGATTGCCCGACAGCGTGCCCGCTTGATAGATCGGTCCCAAGGGTGCCAGCCGTTGCATGATGTCGCGCCGTCCACCGAAGGCGCCCACCGGCATACCGCCGCCGATGATCTTGCCGAGAGTGGTGAGGTCCGGACGCACGCCGTACAAGGCCTGCGCTCCCCCCATGGCGACACGAAAGCCGGTCATCACTTCGTCGAAAATCAACAGTGCGCCGCTGCGATCGCATGCGGCGCGCAAGGCCTCAAGGAAACCCGGGGCGGGAGGCACGCAATTCATGTTGCCGGCCACGGGTTCGACGATGACGCAGGCGATTTTGCCGCCGATCTGGCGAAACGCCTCGCGCACCTGCTCTACATCATTGAAGTTCAATGTGACGGTGTAGTCGCTGAGCGCCTTCGGCACACCGGGCGACGTGGGGACGCCCAGGGTCAGCGCGCCCGAACCGGCCTTGATCAGCAGCGAATCCGAATGCCCGTGATAACAACCTTCGAACTTCACGATGATGTCGCGTCCGGTAAAGCCGCGCGCCAGCCGTATCGCACTCATGGTCGCTTCCGTGCCCGAGCTGACGAAGCGCACCAATTCAATGGCGGGCATGAGTTCGACGACGCGGCGCGCGAGCTGAGTTTCGAGTTCGGTGGGGGCGCCGAAGGACAGGCCGTCCGCGGCGACTCGCTGCACGGCCTCGATCACCCGCGGGTGCGCGTGGCCCAAGATCATCGGCCCCCAGGAGCCGACGTAGTCGATGAAGCGGCGCCCATCGGCCGCGGTGGCATAGGCGCCGGCGGCTTTCTTGAAGAAAATCGGTTCGCCACCGACGCCGCGAAAGGCGCGCACCGGTGAATTGACGCCACCCGGTATGTATTTACAGGCTTCTTGGTACAGGCTCATGCAGCGAAGAATAGCCGCACTTCCAAGCCGCCGCCTTGAATATTGGCGGCTCCGGCCGAGCCGCCCTGAGTTTTCATCACCTGGGCGGTGATGGCGAGTCCGATACCTTCACCGCCGCTATCGCGATCGCGCGATTCGGCGACTCTATAAAATGGCTCGAATATGCGCTCGAGCTCTGCCGCGGGCACCCCGGGCCCGCGGTCCCGAACCAGAATTTCGATGCCGGCGGCGACGCGCTTCAGCACAACGTCGACAGGCGCGTCGTGTGGGCTGTAGCGCACGGCGTTGCGCAGGACGTTCTCGATGGCGCTGCGCACCAGGTCGCGGTTGCCGTTGATGGCCGCATTCGCCGCTCCCTCGAGCCGCACCTGGCAATTTTTGGCGGCGCCCTCGAAGTTCGCGTCGCGCACCACTTCCTCGACGACATCGTCCAGCTCGAAGCTCTCACGCACGAACGGCGCCTCGGTGCCATGCAGGCGGGCGAGCTTCAAGACCTGGCTGATCAGCGCATCGAGGCGTTCGATTTCCCGCTCGAGCCGATCCAACTGCCGAGAGAGGTCGGCGGGCGGCTGGCGCGCGAGGCCCAACGCGACGCGCATGCGGGCGAGCGGCGAGCGCAGCTCGTGCGAAATGTCGCACAATAGCTGGGTGATGGCGCCGCGATTGGCGCGCAGTTGCGCCGCCATGGCGTCGAAATCCCGCGCCAGAACGGCGAGTTCGTCTTTGCGTCCCTCGAGGCCTGCGCTGACCCGCACATCGAGGTTCTCCGAGGCGAGCGCGCGCGCACCTTCCTGAATGCGCCTGATGGGCGAGCTCAGGTGCTGCGCCAACCAGCAACTGGTGAGTGCGCTGACCACCAGAGCGATGCACAGAATGGTGAGCGATATTTCCGGCAGACTGAGCGCGCCGAAGATGCTGGGACGCCGCGGCACCAGCAGCACGCTGTAATGTGTGCCGTCGGCGGCAACAAGCTGGGGCGCTGCGCGATTGCCGCGGAAATTGCCGGGGTGATTCGCGAACTCGTCGCGGTTGAAGAATTTCATACGGCGCGCCGCGCCCTCGGACAGGCGCCGGCCGGCGATATCGGCTCCGTCCGGGCCGATGATGTACAAATCGCGTCCCGGTATCGAATTCCTGTTCGAGTCCAGCCAGGACTTCAGTGCGCCGCTGCCGCCCTGCGCCAGGATTTCCGATGCCTGGATCGCCACAGGCGGGCGCCGCTGCAATTCGGGGGACTCGTATTCGCGCGCGGTGATGGTGAACGTGGCGGCGATGCTGCCACCGACGATGATGGCCATCGCAACCCAGAACAACATGAAAATCCGCAGGAACAGACTATGCATGAGCCCAGGTGAGGGTGTAGCCCGAGCCGCGGACGTTCTTGATCTCGGGATTCTTGCCCACTTCCAGATCCAGCTTGCGGCGCAAATTGCTGATGTGAGTGTCGATGCTGCGATCGTAGGCCACCAGCTTGCGGCCGAGCGCCGCCTCGGTCATCGCCTCGCGCGAAATCACCTGACCCGCCGCGCGCATCAGCAGTTCCAGCACGCGGAATTCAGCGCCGGTGAGCGGCACCGATTTCCCTGCCACATGCACCAGATGAGTTCCGGTATTCAAGTTGATGGGGCCCACGATCAGCTCGTCGGGCGCACCGGGGCGCGGTCGATTGCTGGCGCGGCGCAAAATCGCGCGAATGCGCGCGACCAATTCGCGCGGATTGAACGGCTTGCTGAGATAGTCGTCGGCACCGAGTTCCAAACCAACGATGCGGTCGACGTCGTCGCCGCGGGCGGTGAGCATGAGGATGGGCGTTGGATACGATGCGCCCAACTTGCGCAACACGTCGAAGCCGCCGATGCTCGGCAGCATCACATCGAGTATCAGAATTTCGAATTCGCCGGCTTTGAGTTCCTCGAGAGCATCGCCGCCGTCGTGCACGCTCTTCACGTCGAAATGCTCGGCGTTCAAGTATTCGGTGAGCATTTGACATAGCTCCCGATCATCGTCGACCAGCAGCACCCGCGGCTCGCGGCCCGGGGCGGGCCCGGGTCCGGCTGCCGTCGTTGGCGGATTAGAGAGCGTCATAAGCCTCTACTCTGGCACAGTCACAGGCCATCCAAAGCCCGGTCGCTGAAATTCACAATTCTTAACAGATCGTTGCGTTCTCCACGACACTTGTTTGCACGCGCAACGCTTAGGATGGCTGCGTCTGGAAATTTCACCGCTGGAGCAATGAACATGAAATCGATTCGCAATATGCTTTCGGCAACGCTGTTGGCTGCCGGGGCGGTACTGGTGGCCGCCTCCAGCATGTCGATGGCGACTGCGGCCGATGTCTCGACCACACCGCCGGCTCCCGCAGCACCCGGACCACACGGCTGGCATCACCACCGGGGATCGGGTCATCTGCTCGGCAAGCTCGGTTTGAGCGACGCCCAGAAACAGCAGATCAAGGACATCATGACGGCGGCGCGTCCGCAGATGCAGAGCCTGCATGAGCAAATGCGCGCCAACTCGTTGAAGCTGCAACAAACCTTGCCGACCGATCCGAACTACAGCAGCATCGCTTCGCAGGTAAGCCAGACGCATGGCTCGCTGACGGCGCAGGGGATGACGCGGCGCGCGGAGGTGCGGGCCCAAGTATTCATGGTGTTGACGCCGGCGCAGCAGACGCAACTCACCGCGTTAGAGGCACAGATGCGTGCCACCAAGCATGGCGAGTGGGACGGACCGCCGCCGGCCGGGGAATAGGCGCGGCCTGCATAGGCGCGGCCTGCATAGGCTCCCTAAACGGGGGTCGGCGCGTCCGGCATCGGCCCCGCCGGGATAGGCGGCTAGCGTTGGATGGCGCCGATCCCGTCTTTTTTGAGCAGATCGATCACGCTGCCCTGACCGACCAGATGTCCGGTGCCGACGATGACCAGGTAATTCTTGTCCTCATTGAGCAGTGCTTCGATCTTCGGCACCCACTTGCGGTTGCGCGCCACCAGCACCGATTGATAGAGGCGCTGATCGCGGCCGAATTCGGACTGCAATTGATTCACGAACCACTGCGTATCGCCGCGCTGCCAGGCACGCACCATGGAGTCCACTTCGGCGGCCAAGCCGTGCGCCTCCTCCAAGCTTGAGATCAGATATTCGGCCTGGGTGTCCATGGGCATGTTCTCGAACACTGAGATTTGATCGTGGACGGTTTCCAGTCCCGCCACGCTCTTGCCATCGGTGCGTGCACGTCCCATGAAATACATTTCCACGCCGGACTCGGGCTGAAAACCGAGCTGGGTCAACTGTTGCTGGGAAATGGCCTCGGCGACGAACCAGGGTGCGAATTGATCGAACATGGATAGCTCCACTCCGACCTCGCGCGCCAAGGCATCGGCGCGCGCAAAGCGCTGCTGCCCCAGAATCTCGCTGAGCGTCGTGCCCTCGGGCAGCATGGCGCTGCCGAGCATTTCCATCTGCACGTCGGCCGAACCGATCTCCTCCAAGTTTACTTCCATGAGCACAGATTTGGCGTTGCCATAGGCTTCCAGCAGTGCCGGCGCCAACGGATAGTCGCTCAAGCGCAGCACGTGAATGGAGCCGAGCAGATACACGGTATTGTGCTTGCCATGCAATTCCCACAGTGCATGCAAGGCGCCGTCCGCGCGCGCGGCGAGACAGACAAACAGGCCGCAGACAATCAGGCCGAGGCGAGTGCGTTGCATCGGTATCGGATGCGGCGCGGCTAGAGCGCCGCGACCTGCCGCATCGGCAGCGATTCGACCCAGTGCACGGCCGTGTCGATTGCACCATCGGCGCGCAGGTCGAAACTGCGGTACGCCGGCGGCTGGGAGTCGACCGCATAGCGATCGCTCTTGGGCAGGAATTGCGCACCGGTCGAGGGCGTGGCGAACAAGCGAACATCGCCGCGCCGGCCGTCGTACACCTGGTGCACATGTCCCCACACCACTGCCCGGACGTGGGAGTGCGAATCGATGACCCGCCAGAAAGCCTCGGGGTCGACCAGACCCACGGTGTCCAGCCAGCGGCTGCCCATGAATATCGGATGATGATGCAGGCAGACCATGGCGTGTTTCTGCGAGCGGCTGAGCGCGGCGTCGAGCCGCGCGAGTTCGGTCGCCGTCAGGCGGCCGCCGACGTGGCCGGGATCGTAACTGTCGAGCATGACGAACTGCCAGCCTTCCACTTCATGCGAGCCGCAAATTTGGAAGGGTGCGCAGTTCAGTTCGCGACGCATGGCCTCGGGCTCGTCGTGATTGCCGGGAATGCACAACACCGGTTTCTTGACGTTGCCGAAGATGCTGCGAAAGCGCAAATACCCGGCGCTATCGTCCTGCACGAGATCGCCCGTGACCAACACCGCCGAGTAATCGGGGACGCGCGCAAACGCATCTTCGAGCACCGCATTCAGACTCGGATCGGTTTCTACTCCGCGCAACCGGCCGCTGGCGCTGCCATAAAGATGTGGGTCGGTAATTTGAAGAATTTGCATGGCGGAAATAGTAGCAAAGCACCCACGAGACGACGGTGAACTAGGTCATGACAGCGGTCAAACGCGTTATACATAAAGAGACTACATTTGTGTGAACGCGTTCCCCGTCAATTCGCGACCCACCTCCCGTTTTCAAGCGGCATTGCTGGCGAGGGGCGCATCGGGGACAATACGCGGCTCGCCCCCAGTCACAATTGTTAAATTAAGAAGCTCGTTATGCCCACCCGCCGCGATCTTGCCAATGCCATTCGTGCCCTATCGATGGATGCCGTCCAAAAGGCCAATTCGGGCCATCCGGGGGCGCCCATGGGGATGGCGGACATCGCCGAAGTGCTATGGCGGGACGTGCTTAAGTACAATCCGGGCAATCCCGGGTGGTGGGACCGCGACCGCTTCGTGCTGTCGAACGGCCACGCCTCGATGCTGCTGTATTCCGTTCTGCACCTCACGGGTTACCCCCTGTCGATGGACGAGATCAGAAACTTTCGCCAGTTCGGCTCCAAGACGGCGGGTCACCCGGAGCGGGAAATCCGTCTCGGGATCGAGACCACCAGCGGGCCCCTGGGCCAGGGTTTTGCCAACGCCGTCGGCATGGCATTGGCCGAGCGTTCGCTTAGCGCCACGTTCAATCGGCCCGGCCACAACATCATCGATCACCACACCTATGTGTTCTTGGGTGACGGCTGCATGATGGAGGGCATTTCGCACGAGGCGGCCTCGTTCGCCGGAGTGCAAAAGCTTGGCAAGCTGATTTTGGTGTACGACGACAACGGCATCTCCATCGATGGCAAGGTGGTGGGCTGGTTCGGCGACGACACGGCGGAGCGCTTCGAGGCCTATGGCTGGCATGTGCTACCCCACGTCGACGGTCAAAACAGCGAGGCCATCGCGGCTGCCCTGGCGGCGGCGCGCGCGGAAACGGTGCGTCCCTCGCTGATTTGCGCGAAGACGGTGATCGGTTGGGGGGCTCCGAACAAGCAGGGCAGCGCGTCTATGCATGGCGAGGCCATGGGCAATGAAGAGATTGCCGCCACCCGCTTAAATTTGGGCTGGACCGCGCCGCCGTTCGAAATACCGGCTGACATTCGCGCGGCCTGGGACATGCGCGACAAGGG
>JANYIY010000324.1 GCA_025358615.1 Gammaproteobacteria bacterium
CCACGCTTGCCAGGCCGGATTTGAATCGAGGCAGGCTGGTTCTCGTCAACTGCTCGCGCAGCCGCACGGCCTGCCCGTCTTGGCTCGATTCCAGGTCGACGTAGCAGCGTGCTGGCGTCATTTCCACAAGCTCGGAATAGACCGTGATCGCGACGAACTCCGAGAGACGACAGCCCGTCGGAAACGAGTACGGTGGCATCTGATCGGGCTTGGAGTCGACCGGGCGTGGCGTCGGTTGCGGAGCTGAAGCGGGAGGTGGCGCGGGCAGGCCATAGTGTCGCTTTGCTGGTGCAACGCGAGGAGCAACAGCTGTATTTCCCGGTCGATATCGGATAATGCGCTGCAATGACGGGTTTTGTTGTACTTAGGCTGAGGAATCGGGCCTAATCGCGGGCGTGCAAACCGCCAGCCCCTTGTTTTCCAACGTGAAAGAGACTCTCGCCGGCGTGACGCCTGCGACTTTCTTGCCGACTAGCCGTGCCGAAATGGCGGCGCTGGGCTGGACGCAGTGCGATGTTATCATCGTCACCGGCGATGCCTATGTAGATCACCCCAGCTTCGGCATGGCCATCGTCGGTCGCTTGTTGGAGGCTCAAGGGTTCAAGGTGGGCATCATTGCCCAACCGGATTGGCATGGCACCGCGGATTTCGAGTCCTTGGGTACGCCGCGTCTGTTCTTCGGCGTGACCGGCGGCAACATGGACTCCATGGTGAATCGCTATACGTCGGATCGACGCGTGCGCAGCGACGACGCCTATACGCCCGGCGGGCAGGGCGGCAAGCGCCCGGA
This sequence comes from Gammaproteobacteria bacterium, assembly GCA_025358615.1. Taxonomy (GTDB): domain Bacteria; phylum Pseudomonadota; class Gammaproteobacteria; order Steroidobacterales; family Steroidobacteraceae; genus Bog-1198. The sequence goes on from JANYIY010000324.1 coordinate 791, forward strand.
TCGGTGCGTCATCGTCTATTCCCAGCGCATTCGCGAGGCCTTCAAAACCGTTCCCATCGTGATCGGCGGCATCGAGGCGAGCTTGCGGCGTATCGCGCACTACGACTACTGGTCGGAGCATGTGCGCCGCTCGGTGCTGGTGGACTCGAAAGCCGATCTTCTGGTGTATGGCAATGCGGAGCGCCAAATCGGTGCGATTGCGCAGCGCTTGGACGCGGGCGAACGCTTAAGCGATATCACCGACCTGCGTGGTACGGCGTATCTGCGCCGCGGCATGCCGGCGGATTGGGTTGAAATCGACTCGAGCGAGCTGGATGCGCCGGGGCCGTTGAATCCTGCCGTCGATCCTTACGCCGGCGAAGCGGAGCGTCGCGCCGCATCGGCCCCTGCCGGGAATGTGGTGAAGTTCTACCGCAAGGTGCCGAATGCGCAGCGCGAGCGCAGCGTCATCCGGCTGCCGTCCTTCGAGCAGGTGAGCGGGGATGCCGTGCTGTACGCGCACGCGTCGCGCATATTGCATCTGGAAGCCAATCCCGGAAATGCCCGCGCGCTGGTGCAGCGTCATGGCACTCAGGAACTGTGGCTGAATCCGCCGCCGATTCCCCTGGCGACCGCCGACATGGACGCGATTTACGAGCTGCCCTATGCGCGGCGACCGCACCCCGTCTACGGTAACGCGAAAATTCCTGCGTACCATATGATCCGGTTCTCGATCGCGATTCAACGCGGTTGCTTCGGCGGATGCACCTTCTGCTCCATTACCGAGCATGAGGGGCGAATCATCCAGAGCCGCTCGGAGGATTCGGTGATCCGCGAAATCGAAACCATTCGCGACACTGTGGCAGGGTTCACCGGCGTGATTTCCGATCTCGGCGGGCCGACCGCGAACATGTACCGCCTGCATTGCAAGAGTCCCGCCATCGAGTCCGCGTGCCGTCGGCCGTCCTGCGTGTTTCCGGGCGTGTGTCCGAATCTGAACACCGATCACGCACCGCTCATCAATTTGTATCGCCGCGCACGCAACCTGAAGGGCATCAAGAAAGTGTTGATCGCCTCCGGCGTGCGCTACGACCTGGCCATTGAATCACCGGAGTACATCAAGGAGCTTGCCGCTCACCATACCGGCGGCTATCTGAAGATTGCGCCTGAGGCCATCGGCGAGGGCCCGCTGTCGAAAATGATGAAGCCCGGCGTGGGCGCGTACTATCGCTTCAAAGAGTTGTTCGACAAGTACTCGAAGGAAGCGGGCAAGGAACAATATCTGATTCCGTATTTCATCGCGGCGCACCCGGGCACGCGCGATCAGGACATGCTGGAACTGGCTTTGTGGCTGAAGAAGAACGGCTTTCGCGCCGATCAGGTGCAGGCTTTTCTGCCCTCACCCATGGCCACCGCCACTGCCATGTATCACTCGGGCAAAAACCCGCTGAAGCGCATTACTCGCAGCAGCGAAGAGGTGGTAATTCCGAAGGGGATCAAGGTGCGACGCCTGCACAAGGCCTTTCTGCGTTATCACGATCCGAACAATTGGCCGGTGCTGCGCGAGGCACTGAAGCGCATGGGCCGCGCGGACTTGATCGGCAACGGCAAGCACCACTTGGTGCCGGCATACCAGCCGGTAGCCTCGGCCGCAGCGCATGCGCGCACGGGCGCCGCGCGCGGCGTTCCTGGTCGCCCAGCGCCGACGCTGTCGTTTCGAACGCAGCACACGGGCCTGCCCACAATGGGCCGTCCCAAAACAGGCTCGCCCAAATCGGGGCATGCTCGCAGCGGCAAGCCCGGCGGCACGAGCCTCAAGCGGCGCAGCCGGCCGTGAGTCGTGGGGGCGGCGAGCGGAATTTCTTGCTAGGCTCCCTGCGGTGCGATTAAAGTTCCGGGCTGTCTAGCGGTTTCCCTCCGCAATTCATCAACTTATATGGTTTTGGGAGCGATTAGAACGCCCGACTCCAGGGGCGCGTGTGCAGCATGGACAATTGGATCGTACATAAATTTGGGGGATCAAGCGTCGCCGACGCCGGATGTTTCCGCCGGGTTGCCGACATCATTGAGGCATCGCCGAATCCACGCGAGGCGGTGGTGCTTTCCGCGTGCCGCGGGGTCACGGATGCATTGCTCGGCCTGGTACAACTCGCCGAGCGCGCCGACGGCGATTTTTCCACTGCCATCGACGCGATCAAGCATCGCCACATTGAGCTTGCCGCGGCACTGGTGTCCAAGGAAGCTTGCGCGCGCTACTACTCGCAACTCGAACGCGACTGCCGCGACATCGCGGGCATACTGCAAACCGTACGACTGATCCGTTCCTCGACCAGTTCGATGCGGGATGTGATTTCGGGATACGGCGAAATCTGGTCGACGCGGCTGTTCGCGCCATTCTTGCGCGAGCGTGGGCGCATCAAGGGCGACGTGCTGTGGATCGACGCGCGCGAAGTCATCATCATCGAATGGGGCTCGCTCGGGCCGGCGGTGCAGTGGTCGGTGAGCGAAGAGAACATCAAGCGCCTGGTGCCGCAGGGCTTTACCGGCCGCCTGATCGTGACCGGCTTCATCGCGACCTCGGTCAAGGGAAATCAGACCACCCTGGGACGCAACGGCAGCGATTTCTCCGGCTCGATCTTCGGCGCATTGCTGCACGCAGCGGAGATCATCATCTGGACCGACGTCGACGGCGTGTTGTCGGCCGATCCGCGTTTGGTGCCGAATGCCCAGGTCATCGACCAGCTGTCGTACAACGAGGCCATGGAACTCGCTTATTTCGGCGCCAAGGTGATCCACCCGCAGACCATGGAGCCGGCGGTCGCACGCGACATCCCGATCTACATCCGCAACACCTTCGCGCCGCAGAAGCGCGGCACGCTGATCTGCGCAAATCCGGTATCGGCTCTCAAGGTCAAGGGCATCACCACCATCGACCCGATCGCGCTCGTGAACCTCGAGGGAGCCGGCATGATCGGCGTCCCCGGAACGGCACATCGCCTGTTCGGTGCGCTGCGTGATGCGGGCATCTCAGTGATCCTGATCTCTCAGGCCAGTTCCGAGCATTCCATTTGCTTCGCCATTCCGGAGGCGCAGGCGGTGCGCGCGGAAGAAGCGGTGCGGCGCGCCTTCGATGCGGAATTGCGCGACGGGCAGATTCAACACGTGGAAGTCGCCTTGGGAATGTGCATTCTGGCGGTGGTGGGCGACGGCATGGCGGGAGCGCACGGCGTCGCGGCCAAGGTATTCAATTCCTTGGGCGATGCCGCGGTGAGCGTGCGGGCGATTGCGCAGGGCGCGTCCGAACGCAATATCTCGGTGGTGGTGGACGGCAAGGTGGGCGCCAAGGCGCTGCGCGCCGTGCACGCCGGCTTCTACTTGTCGCCGAATACGCTGTCGATCGGACTGATCGGACCGGGTACGGTGGGCCGGGTATTGCTGGCTCAGATCCAAACGCAGATCGAACGCCTGCGCGCCCTGAATTTGGACTTGCGAGTGCGCGGCATAGCGAGTTCGAAGCGCATGCTGCTGGAGGAAAACGCAGTTGACCTGGATCGCTGGGCCGAACGATTCGCGGCGGCGGCAGAACCTCTGGACCTCGAGAAGTTCGCCGATCACATGCAGGCGGACTACATCCCGCACGCCGTCATCATCGATTGCACTGCGAGTGCCGAAGTGGGCCAGAGCTACGCCGAGTGGCTGAAGCGCGGCATTCATATCGTGACCCCCAACAAGAAGGCCAACAGCGGTTCACTGCCGTACTACCGCGAATTGCGGGATGCGGGCCGGGCCTCGGGCACACATTATCTGTATGAGGCCACCGTGGGAGCAGGGCTGCCCATCATTCAGACCCTGCGCGATCTGCGCCAAACGGGCGATGAGATTACGCGCATCGAAGGTATTTTCTCAGGCACGCTGGCCTACCTCTTCAATGTGTTCGACGGCCGCGAGTCGTTTTCCTCCATCGTGCGCACGGCCAAGGCGAAGGGCTACACCGAGCCGGATCCGCGTGATGATTTGTCGGGCATGGATGTGGCGCGCAAGCTCATCATCCTGGCACGCGAAATGGGACTTACTTTGGAGTTGGCGGACGTGCGCGTGGAAGGCTTGGTGCCGCAGCCCCTCGAGAAGTGCAGCGTCGAGGATTTTATGGCGCGCCTGCCGGAATTCGATGCCACGATGTCGGCTATGCTGAGCGATGCGCGCAGCAAGCACGAGGTGCTGCGCTACGTCGGGCGCATCGACGCCGGCAAGGCAACGGTCGGATTGGTGCGCTTGGACGCCAAGCACGCCTTTGCGAACATTGCGCTCACCGACAATGTGGTGCGTTTTGCCACGCGCCGCTACTGCGACAATCCGCTGATCGTGCAGGGCCCCGGGGCCGGCCCGGAAGTGACCGCAGGCGGCGTGTTCTCGGATCTGTTGCGCTTGTCCGCCTACTTGGGGGCCCATTTGTAATGCTTACCGACGTCACCGCTTTCGCGCCCGCCACGGTTGCCAACGTCGGCATCGGCTTCGATATCTTGGGACATACGGTGGAGGCCGTCGGCGACAAGGTGCGCTTGCGCCGCATCGACGAGCCGGTGGTGCGGATTCGTTCCATCACCGGGATCGCCGTCGATCTGCCGGTGGAGCCGTCGCGCAACACCGCGGGCCGCGCGGTCCAGGCTTTGCATGCCGCGCTCGGGCTGGATTTTGGCTTTGAAATGGATATAGAGAAGGGCATCCCCTTGGGTTCCGGCCTGGGCGGTTCGGCGGCGTCCGCAGTGGCGGGAGTGGTGGCGGCGAATGCGCTGCTGCAGTCGCCCCTGCCGCGTCTGCAAATGCTCAAGTACGCAATGGAGGGTGAAATTGTCGCCAGCGGCTCGGCGCACATCGACAATATCGCTCCCTGCCTGTTCGGTGGTCTGACGCTGACGGTGGGTATCGATAATCCCCGCGTGAAGCAGATTCCCGTGCCGCCGTCGGTGCGCTGTGTTCTGGCG
>JANYIY010000344.1 GCA_025358615.1 Gammaproteobacteria bacterium
CCATGGTGGCGCCGACATTGGTAAACAGGCCCAGATCGCCCTCGCCGACGGTGCTGCGCGATTGCACCACCGGGGTAATGCGTTCGTTCAGCAAGTCGAGCAGGCGTTGCGTGAGTTGTGGACTAGCGGCCTCGAAACTCATGGTGTTGGCACGCACCACCAGCATGGCACGAACGATTTCCTCCTCACTGATTTCGGGGCCGAGGCCCGCGAGCGCGCCACGCCGGAAAATTGCGAGCTGCCGTTCCTCGAGTAATTTCTTGTTTTGCGGCGACAGCGGATCGCCGGTGAAGATGAACTTCTCACGGCCCGAGCCGGAGCCGCGATTGAACCAGTACACCGAGACGCCTTCGGCTGCCGCTTCGAGCAGCAGCGCATGGGCGTCGGCGGAGCGCTGGCGGGCCTCCTGAGTCAATGCCACCTTGGCGCCGTAGCGTGCCACCTGCACCACTTGTTCCACGGTGAGGTCGTGTCCCGTGAGCATGACGGTCCTGTCTGCCATGCTGGGGTCGATGGGGCGATAGGTCACGGGCACCGCCACCGCCGCTGCACCGGCCAAAGTGAGAGATAACAAGGCGCCAGCTCGCATCACGTTCATATTCTTTTACGATCCTTGATTAGTGGAATCAATCGCGGCCCAATACCTCCTTCAAGGGGCCAAGCCATGGCTCGAAGTTTCGCCATTGATCGATGCCCTCTTTGAAGATGGGTTGACGCACCTGCTCCGAGCTCGCGGTGCGGATGCTGCGCTCGGTCTTGTAGAACTCCACGCACTGCGCCTCGAACTCGAGCCCGCAGAATTCCAGAATCCGGTGCACATTGGTTTCGAGGTCTTCAACCACCGCCTCATGCTCGATGCGCAGCACTTTGCCGGGCAGGACCGTGTCCCAGTGCGCCATCAATTCGGCGTAGGTGCGGTAGTACCGGCCGATGTTCTCGAGTCCGTAGGTGAACTCCTGCCCGGCGGCGAACAGTTGCTTGAAGTTGCTGAAACAACACGCCATGGCGTTGCGCCGCGCATCGATGATTTTGGCATTCGGCAAAATCAAATGAATCAATCCCAGATGCCGGAAGTTGTTCGGCATCTTGTCGATGAAGAACGGCTTGTCGGTGCGATACGCACGCGTGTCCTCGAGGTATTTGCGCCCCAGTCTCAGGAAATCCTCGGGCCGCAACTCGTGCAATACCCGCGGATAGCGCGGGTTCTCGTTGTCCGGTTCCCGTCCCTGCAGCTCCAACACGGCGCGTGGTATATCCGCGAGCTCCATCGTGCCTTCGACCAGGCTGTGCGAGGCGAGGATTTGCTCGAGCAGCGTGGAACCGGAGCGGGGCAGTCCGACGATGAATATGGGATCCGGGTCGCCGCATCCGACCCCCTGCCTCGCAGCAAAGAATTCCTTCGTGCAGATGCTCTGCTGCAGGCGCGTGTTGCGTTCGACGGATTCGGGACGGTAGCTGCTCTGCGACTTCTTGAGCGTGTTGCCTCGGTCGTAGTAGCGAAACGATTCGGCGAACTCGCCTCGATCCTCGAATGCCTTGCCGAGCGCGAAGCAGAGGTGATATTGGTCGACCAGCGAAGTAGCCGGCGCGGCTTCCTCGGCGCGCATGCGCGAAATCTCATCCTCCGCGAAGCGATAGGTCTTAAGGTTGGCGAGGCTCCAATAGGCATCGCCGTAGTTCGGGCGAACCGTCGCCGCGGCACGGTAGGATTCGATGGCTTCCTGCTGGCGCCCCAGCGATTTCAGTGAGTGCGCGATGGACAGGTGCAGCTCACTGGCTTGAAATGCCCGTGCTGCGTCGGTCACCAGGTCGCGATAGATGGCCAGAGCCTGCTCGTGCTCGCCCAGACCCACCTTGGCGGTCGCGTAGGTCGTGCGGTAGGTTCGGTTCTCCGGCTCGAGCTGCAACAGTTTCTCGAGCTCGGCGATGGCCTGCACATGCTTGTGTCGGCGCAGCAGTGCAATGGCATAGTCGTAGCGCGCGGCCCGATAGTCCGGTGCCAATTGCAGCACGGCCTCGAGCAAAATATCGGCATCGTCGAGCACGTCGTGCGCCAGGCCGATCCGCGCCAGCAAGCGCATTCCCTCGACGTGATCGCCGTGCTGCAGCAGAAACGCGCGCACGATGGCCTCCGCCGGCGCCAGGTCGCCATCCGAGAACAGCGCGGTCGCCGTGACGATGTCCGCCGGCAATTTCGCCAGTGTCTCAACGTGGGCGGCCGCCATGGCGGCGTTCTCCTCTTGTCCGGTCATGCGGTACAGGGTCTGCAGAGTGCGCCAGCTCGCCGGCAGGGCCGGATTGATATTGACGGCGGTCAGGAAGGCATCGATGGCCCGCGGCGCGTCGCGCAGCGCCACATAGCAATGTCCGCGCTCCTGGTATAGGCGGCTGAAGGTGGGATGGACTCTCTCGAACCCATCCAGGGTGGCCAGCGCCTCGGGAATTTTCGTGAGGTATCGCTGGCTGACGGCCATCATATACAGAACGTCGCGATTCTCGGGAACGGTGCGGGTCAGTGCCTGGGCAGCGCCCAGAGCGGCGGCGAATTCGCTGCGTTCCAGCAGCGTGTGGATACGCAGCACCTCCGCTTCGACGGGCGATGGGGCAGGAGTTGTGGCGGCTGCTTGCATTGCTTCCAAGAAAAAGGCGGGCATATGCCCGCCTTGGATTCTACCGCGCCTAAGCCGGCGCGGTGCCGGGAATCGGCGAGTATTGCTCTAGAACTTGTAGCCGAGCTTCACCCCGATGATGCGCGGGCGAACCACGGTTTCCGCGACGACGAATTGTCCCGTGTTGGTGAACAGGCTGGCGTTCGTATTGCTCAGGTTCTGAACGAACAGATGCGCGCTCCAGGCATCCTTCGCCACTCCCGCCGACGCGTCGTAGCTCGAGTACGCCGGATTTTCAAAGCGCAGCACTGTGGTGTTCACGCCGCTGGCGGAGAGCGTAGGATTGCTGCCGGCCTGCGTGTACGAATGGCCCGTGTGCGTGGCGCCGAATTGCACGAAGGGCGTATAGCCGTTCACTGTCCACTCATATCGCGCGCGCAAGCTGAACTGGATGGGCGGCGAATTGGCGCTGGGTCCGCCGACGGGCCCGAACAGATTGTTGAGCGGCTTGCAGGTAACATTCCCGGGCGTGCCGCTGCACGACTCGGTGATGCCTTTGCCGAAGTTGACGCTGGACGGGTTGGTATCGATTAGTGACGGCGAGTTAGTCTGTTCGCTGGAATTCCAGGATGCCGCACCCTGCAGCGTCAGTCCCGGCACGACCACCGCTACCACAGACGTTTCAACACCGCGAACGCGGAAATTCTGGCCGTTGGTGCCGAAGGTCAGGTTGCCGGTCTCGCCCGGGTCGAAGAAACCCACCTGTACGTTGTCCCAGTTCTCTTGGTACAGCGCGCCATTCCACTGTAGGCGATGGTCGAAGAACTCAGTCTTCCAACCCACTTCTTTGTTGGTCAGGTCGTCGGATTGGTAGGTCTGCGGAATGCAGAACTGGTTTACCAGGTCCGGTCCCTTGATGTGGCAGGCGGTCGGGCCGCCGGTACGGTTGAAACCGCCGGGCCTAAAGCCCTGTGACCAGGTCGCGTACACCATGATGTCCGGAGTCACGTGCCAAGTGATATTGCCGCGGCTCTTGAAGCCCGATTCTTTCGAATTGAGGTTCTTTGCATCGAGATTGGTGTTGCCGTTGGTACAGCCGGCTGCCGGAGCGCCCTGCTCGAAGCAGTAGAAGCTGCTGCTGACACTGCCCTTGAAGTACTCGTCGAAATTATAGTGGCGGGTGCCGGCCGTGATGGTCAGCACTTTCGGAATGATGTCGAAATCCACCGAGCCGAAGAACGCCGTTTGTTTGACCTGGCGCGTGGTGTCTTCGAAGAAGGCGACGTTGTCGTTCTGCGCGCCGGGATTTTCGACGGTCGTGCCGGGCGATGTGCCGACATTGGAGAAGCAGCCGGTGTTCCCGGGAGTGCCGGACGCGCCGTTCGACGTGCATGACGGAACCGTCTTGTACAGCCAATCGGTTTGATCGAAGAGCCGGTTCGTTTCCAAGAACGCTCCGGCGATGCCGCGAATACGCCAGTCGTCCGGAGTCGACAGGCGGAACTCGTTGCTCAGGTGTTCGTTGCGCTCGGTCTCGCGCCAGGTAGTGCTCGGCGAGAAGCAGCGCGAGGTGAGATTCGGATCGCCGGCGCCGTTGTTGACGGCATAACCCGTGCCGGGTCCGTAGCACTGATAGTAGTCGGCGTACACGCCGCGGGCGTAGTTGGTGTAGTCGCCGACCTGATCGACATGGCGCACCAGGTAGCCGCCGGTGTACACCAGCTTCAAGGGACCGACCTTGCCGTTCAATGTCCAGGCGGTGTTCTCGAACTTATCCTTGTCGAAGGAGTTGTTGAACAGCGTGACTTCGAGCGGGTTCAGCTTGACCCCGTCGGAGGAAACGGGCATCTGATAGAACACGCCCTGGGAGTCCATGTTCTGGTAGGACTGCGTGACCAGGATGTTCCAGTCGTCGTTGATCTGGTACAGACCCTCGACGCGCGCGCCCTGGTACGTGACCGGATTGATCGCCCGACCGGCGATGGAATTGTTGTTGATTGCCGGGGCATCCGCTGGAACTCCGCCGCCCGGATTGTGCGCATAGTAGATGCCGAGGTCGGTGTTTTTACGCGTGAAAGTGCCAGGGACATTGTCGATGTAGCCGCCGCGCCGATCGTTGTAAATCACGGCGCGTAGGGCGAGCGTGTCGTTGATCAGAGGCAGATTCAGCACCGCCGACAGATCGCTGTTGGGGTCGCCGTGAGCGGTGACGCCGTAGCCGGCCGAGAAATTGGCTTCGGTGACGTTGAGCTTGGGCTTGTTGGTGATGTAGCGGACTACGCCTGCCTGGGCGCCCGCGCCGAATAGCGTGCCTTGCGGGCCTTCGAGAATTTCGATGCGCTCGAGATCGGCGGCATAGATGTCTAAATTACGTGCCGGCAACTGGCCGGACTGATCGTCCAAGTAGATGGCGACGTTCGGAAATCCGCCGATGGAGCCGCTGGACTGACTGCCCGAGGAACCGACGCTCAGGCCGCGCATGAATATATTGCCCTGGCCCGGACCGTTGGTCGGTGCCGTTACGTTCGGCAGATACCGTACGTAGTCGTCGAATGTGGTCGCGTTGAGCTGATTCAGCGTATCGGCCGTTAACGCCTGAATCGAGATGGGAACGTTTTGAATACTTTCAGACCGGCGCTGGGCCGTTACCATGATCTCTTGGATTGAATCGGAGGCCTCGGTGTCGGTGGCCGCCGCCGCATGGACGAATCCCGCGGCGGAGCCGCTTAGAATTGCGGCAATCGCATAGGACAATTTCGGATTTGAGTTCATGCTTCGATCCCTTCCCTTAAAAATCTCAAGTCGGCAAAACGCCATTATCTCTTAGTTGAGTCGGAGAATAGCATCGCCCGCGGCAGGCGGAAGCGCTATTTTGTTGTGGGCATGCATCGTCCGTATGCTGATTTTAGATTCAGCCATATGGAAATTCGATCTGGCGGATACGGCAGTCAAGGCAGCCGCAGGCTGCGGCGCCTCAGAGCGCATCATCATGCAAGTCATTGGCGCGGCCGCGCGGCATGCGGCCACGCCGACAAGCGACGTTTTCGGCGCCGAACAGCAGCGAGCCGTCGCGCCACGGTTAGTGGCGCGGCCGCGCGGCAGTACCGGGTGGTGCCCACACAGGATGTAATATATCTCGTAAAAACAATAGGGTACGGTATATATTTAAATAACGCTGTACTGGCTTTTTGGCCGCCGCAATGACCGGAATCGGCGGCGGCACCGGGCAGGCGCACGCAGCCGCTAGTGTTGCTAGAAGCGCTGCGCCCAAGCCGCCTAGTGCATGCGCCGCTGCTCACGCCGGCCCGCTTGCGGAGTTGGTAATACTCATGCATCGAGCACTGTCCCGGCGACGGATCTGCACGGCATTGAACGATACAACAGTGCACTGTTGCGCGCCGCCAACGAAAGCGTAGCGCGGGTCGCCCGATCGGGGTTCAGCGGGCCAGCGGGCCCAGCGCTTGTTTGAGAGGCCCCAGCCAGGGCTCAAAATGCCGCCACTGATCGAGGCCTTCCCTGAAGATGGGTCTACGAACCTGCTCCGAACTGGCGGTTCGTATGCTGCGTTCCGTCCTGTGGAATTCCACGCACGATGCTTGAAACTCGAGGCCGCAGAACTCGAGAATGCGGCGCACATTACCCTCCAGGTCATCGACGAGGTTTTCGTGCTCAACTCGCAGAACCTTCCCGGGCAGCACTGCATCCCAATGACCCATCAATTCGATATAGCTGCGGTAGTAGCGGGCGATATCCGTCATTCCGTAGGTGAATTCCTGGCCGTTCGCGAAGAGCTGCTTGTAGTTGCTGAAGCAGCAGGCCATGGCGTCGCGCCGTGCGTCGATGACCTTGGCATTCGGCAGGATCAGATGGATCAGACCCAGGTGCCGAAAGTTATTCGGCATCTTGTCTATGAAAAAGGGCTTTCCCGAGCGGAACACCTGAGTATCGGCGAGGAATTTCTCACCGTAGCGCCGTAACTGCCCGGCATCGAGGTCGGCAAGCACGTCGGGATAGCACGGCGCGGAGTCATGCGACTCGCGACCGTTGAGTCGCTGCACCAGCCGCGGAATGTCGGCCAGTTCTTTCGTGCCCTCGACCTTGAAGTGCGATGCCAGAATCTGTTCAATCAGTGTCGACCCCGCGCGCGGTAATCCCACGATGAATATGGCCTCGGCACTGTCGCAGCCCACACCGCGCCGTTCGGATAACAATTCCCGCGTGCAGATGGATGCCTGGCGCCTGAGGTTGCGCTCGAGGGCATCCGGGTCGTAGTGCAGCTCGCCGCGCTTCTGCGCATTGCCGCGCTCATAGAAGCGGAAGGAATCGAAAAACTCTCCTCTGTCTTCGAGCGCCTTGCCGAGCGCAAAGCATAGATGGTAACGGTCGGCGAGCGCAGTATCGGGTGCGGCCTCCTGCGCCCGCATCTCTTCGATTTCCATGTCGGTGAAGCGATAGGTCTTGAGGTTCGCCAGGCTCCAATACGCATCGCCGAAATTCGGCCGCACCTGCGCGGCGCGGCGATAGGATTCCACGGCCAGGTGCGCACGGCCCACGGTCTTGTGAGCGTGGGCGATGGCGAGGTGCAAGGTGGCGTTCGCCGGGGTCTCTTTCCGCAGCTCATTGAACAGCGTAAAGGCCGCCTCGTGCTTGCCGAGACCGACCAGGATATTGCCGTGGAGCGAGCGAAATATCGGATTGCGCGGTTCGATGGCGAGCAGCTGCTGGATCTGCTGCAGCGCCTGCGTGTGCTTCTGGCGATCGATGAGCACCTGCGCATAATCGTGGCGCGCAGCGTGATAATCCGGAGCGAATTCCAAGACGCTCTCCAGCAGGAACTCGGCATCGTCGAGAATCTCGAGCTTCATGCCGATTCGGGCGAGCAGGCGCATGGCTTCGATGTGGTCGGGATGCTGCAGCAGGAAGGGCCGCAGTAGTTGTTCCGCGGCGTGGGTCGCGCCTTCCGCAAACAGGCTGTGGGCGGTGACGACGGCTGCGGGTAGTTGCTCGAGACTCGCCGCCACGTTTGCGGCGTTTGCCGCTTCGGCGCCGCGGCCCGCCGAGCCCAACAGGACGGCGAGCGCCCGCCAACTCGACGGCAGCGCCGGATTGCGCGCCACCGCCTCTTGGTAGGCGGTGATCGCCGCCGGCACGTCGCCTAGGGCGCGGTAGCAGTGGCCGCGTTCCTGAAATAGCCGGCCATAGTCCGGATGCAGGTTTTGGAATCGCGCCAGAGTTGCCAGTGCGTCAGGGATTTGTCCGAGGTAGCGCTGGCTGACGGCAATCAAATATAGGACGTCGCGGTTCTCGGGGAACTCGCGCAGCAGATCTTCGGCCGCCGCCAATGCCTGCGGAAATTGGCGTTGCTGCAGTAATGCGCGCGCGCGCCCGACTTCGGCCTCGATACGCGACACGGGGGAATCGGCTTCGGTAGCGGCCATGCCGTGATTCTACCGCAGAGTCGGAGCAGCTCGGCGCAGCGCGTCGGATGCGACGCGCCGACCGACGCCGAAACTAGAACTTGTAGCCGATCTTCAGCATCACCGTGCGCGGACGGATCACCGTGTCCTCCTTGACCTTCTGCGCATAGGTGGAAAAATCCACGCCGCGAGTGTCGGTCATGTTGGTGCCGTAGATCTGCGCGGTCCATTGATCCTTGGCGATTCCCACCGACAGGTCGTAAGTGGTGAATCCCGGCATGTCGTAATTGATGTGGGTCACACCGTCGTTTTCCGTCGCGAGCCTGTCCGTGGTGGAGTACGAGTGTGCGCGGCGCTGGGCAGCGCCCTGCACGAACGCGTTGTAGTTTCCGAGCGGGAACTCGTAGCGCACGCGCAGGTTTCCCTGAAAGGGTGGCGACTGGGCGAGCGGAGAACCGACATCGCCGTAGGGGTTGTTCAAGCCGAGCCCAGCCCAATCGATGGCTTTCCCGGTCTTGTCATATAGAGTCGGTGTGTTGGTGAGTTCGGAGTGATTCCACGCCGCTGACAAGGTGACCGTCAGGCCGGTGAGCGGTGCCGCGATGATTTCGGTCTCGAAGCCCCGAACCCTATAGTCCGGCCCATTCGTGGTGAAGGTGAGGTTACCCAAGACACCGGGATCGAACAGCCCGATCTGGACGTTCTTCCAGTCCTCGCGATAAAACGTACCGTTGAATTGCAGGCGGTGATTCAGCCACTGGGTCTTGAAGCCCAGCTCATTGTTGGTGAGCACGTCGGGTGCGAAGCCGATCGGAGTCAAGAAAATGCCCTTCAGCGGCGACTGACCGGCGCTGACGAATCCCGACGAGCGATTGAACCCGCCGGGGCGAAAGCCTTGCGACCAAGTGTAGTAGAGCAGGCCGTCGTCCATGAATTTCCAGCTGACATTGGCGCGGCTCTTGAACCCCTTGTAGGTCTTCTGCAGGCCGATGGCCCGGTCCGAATACGATTCATTGCCGGCAGGCACGGGCAGGGTGTCGAGGTTGAGTCCGTTGTTGCAGGCGCCGTCGAGATTGTCGCCCGGATCGAAGGGGTACAGGCCGCCGGGACGGCAACCGTAACTGCCGCCCTTTGCGCCCTTCTCGAAGGTGTC
>JANYIY010000388.1 GCA_025358615.1 Gammaproteobacteria bacterium
GTACTCTGCGCTGTTCCTCGATTGTCCGCCCGGAATCTCGCTGCTGTCCGAAAATGTGCTGCGCGCGGCGGACGCGGTGGTGGTGCCCATGCTGCCCACGCCGCTGTCGGTGCGCATGCTCGCGCAGTTGCGCGACTTCATAGCTGCGAACGGCTGGACGGACTTGGTATTGCTGCCGTTTTTCTCGATGGTGGACCGGCGCAAATCGCTGCATCTTGACGTGATCGCGAGTAGCCGCGAGAGATTTCCCGAGATGCTGTCCACGGAAATTCCCTATTCCAGTGAAATTGAAAGAATGAGCCTGCGGCGCGAGCCGTTGGCGGCTTACTCTCGGCGCAGCGCCGTGGGGCAGATTTACTCACTACTGTGGAAAGAAATATCAAGTCGCATGCAGCGCTCGTCGGGCGCGGCACCTTTGGGCGCCGCACCTGCGAAGACTGATTTGGCTGTATGATCGTCTTGCTCAAGAGATCGACTCCATGAAACACATCGCATTCGGCCGCACTGGGCTTGAGGTCTCCGCCATTGGTCTCGGCTGCATGGGCATGAGCGAGAACTACGGTCCCAGCGACGACCTGCAGAACTTGGAAATACTGGCTCGCGCCCTCGAGCTCGGCGTCAATTTTCTCGACACCGCCGATTCGTACGGCCCATTTCGCAATGAGGAACTCCTCGGACGCTTTCTCGCCGGTCGTCGCGAGCGGATCGTCGTCGCGACGAAATTCGGTTTTGTGCGCAGCGCGGATCCGGCCGCTCCCGTCATCGACAACAGTCCGGCCTATATTCGGGGCGCCTGCGAGGCTTCGCTGCGCAGGCTCGCCATTGACGCGATCGATTTGTACTACGTACATCGAATAGACCCGGCACGGCCGATCGAGGAGACCGTCGGCGTATTGGCGGATCTCGTGCGCGCAGGAAAGATACGCGCTATCGGGCTTTCCGAGGTGTCCGCGCATACCTTGCGACGCGCCGCCGCCGTGCATCCCATCGCGGCGGTACAAAGCGAATACTCACTGTGGGCGCGCGACGCGGAACTCGAAGTGCTGCCTGCCTGTCGAGAGCTGGGGGTTTGTTTCGTCGCATTTGCTCCGCTCGGGCGCGGCTTTCTCACGGGCGCACTCAGCAATGCGGCCGATCTTGCGGCGGACGATTATCGACGCCAGCTGCCGCGCTTTCAGGGAGCGGCGGCGGCGCACAATGCGGAGCTTGTCAGGCGGCTTGGGGCGATCGCCCGCCAGCAAGGCTGCACTGCGGCTCAACTCGCGATTGCCTGGCTGCTGGCGCAGGGCCCGGATGTTTTTCCCATTCCAGGCACACGCCGCGTGTTGCGGCTGGAAGAGAATGCTGCTGGCGCGGCAATCGTGCTTGACGGCGCTACGCGCGCGGCGCTCGACGCGCTGTTTCCGAAGGGTGCCGCCGCCGGCGAGCGCTACGATGCCGATTCAATGAGGCTCGTCAATCTATGAGTACGAGAATCTCATTGGCAGCGGCTCGGCTCGATGATGCCGCAGCAATGGCGGGGTTCTTGTCTAAGATTCCGAACAGTGAAGACCTGGGCAGGGTCCTTCAGAATGGCAAGGCGGTGTCTTCGAGGGCCTATGACGACGAAACCTGGACTGCGCGCTTCGTCGCCAGCGACGGCCGTGTAGTCAAATGTTTCACGGTATCCGACATCACGATCGATCAGGCGGAAATGATCGCAGCCGCGTCTCTGGACACTTTTGCGTGGGACGAAAGCGGCTTCCGCGAGGCGGTTGCCGGGGCGCTCGGTCCCACGCTCGACTCCATCGAATAGCTGGCCGTCATGAGCGCCGGCGAGCTGCAACCGCCTGCTATTATAAGGGGAGGCGACTTTTGTAGCGGGGAGAAGATCGATGCGATTGGCTCAAAATAATAAATCTTTGTCGTATCCGGCCGTTCTACTCGTGGCTGCGTCGCTGTCGACTTTGCTGTCGGTGCCGGTTCAGGCAGAGAGCGGCACGCCGGTGAGCACAGCGAAGCAAGCCGCACACCGCGCTTGTGCGGGCGATGACAGCGGCCTTACCCTGCCGCCGGGGTTCTGTGCAACGATTTTCGCCGATGAGATCGGCCACGCTCGTCACTTGGTGGTGTCGCCAAGCGGGGTGGTCTATGTCAATACCTGGTCCGGCGTGTATTACGGAAATGATACTTCGCATTCCGGAGGATTCCTGGTCGCTCTGCAGGACAGCAGCGGCAAGGGCAAGGCCGACCTCAATCGGCGATTTGGCGAGACCGTGAAAAGCGGTGGCGCCGGCGGAACCGGTATCGGCTTTTATCGCGACGCGTTGTATGCGGAGATTAATGACAAGATAGTCCGCTATGCGCTGCCCCCGGGCTCCGTCGTTCCGCAAGACCCGCCGCAAACCGTGGTTGCCGGACTGCCGCTTGGCGGCGATCATCCGATGCATCCGTTCGGGATCGATGCCGCCGGCCTCATGTACATCGATGTGGGTACGGCGACCAACGCATGCCAGGCGCAAAATCGATCGCTCGAATCCAAAGGTGCCGATCCTTGTACGGAGCTGCTGATGCGCGGCGGGATTTGGCGTTATGACGCCAACAAGACTCATCAAGCGTTCTCTCCGGCCGAGCGCTTTGCGACGGGCCTGCGCAATTCGGAGGGCTTCGCGATCGATGCCGCGGGTAAACGCATATTCGTCACGCAACACGGCCGGGACCAGCTGCACTCGAACTGGCCGGCTTTGTATCCACTCGAACAGGAGGCGACGCTGCCGGCTGAAGAGCTGCTGCGCCTCGAGCAAGGCGGCGATTACGGCTGGCCGGAGTGCTACTACGACTCGGGACAGAACAAGTTGGTCCTTGCACCGGAATACGGCGGCGATGGTCATCAAGTAGGGGTGTGCGCCAAGAAGATCGCGCCGGTGGCGGATTTTCCCGCGCACTGGGCGCCTGACGGGATGACGTTTTACGACAAGGCGCAGTTCCCCGCTCATTACCGCAATGGTGTGTTCATTGCCTTCCACGGCTCGTGGAATCGCGCGCCTTATCCGCAAAAAGGCTACAACGTGGTGTTCCAAGCACTTGCGGGCGACGCCGCGGCCGGACAATGCGAGATATTCGCGGATGGTTTCGCAGGGAAAGAGAAATCCCCCGAGAAAGCCGCGCATCGTCCCACCGGTCTCGCGGTCGGACCCGACGGGGCGCTTTACGTCTCCGATGATGTGCGTGGAAGAATTTATCGCATCGTCTACAGCGGCGGCTCCGCGGATGGCGATGGCGCGGTGCACACTGTGCCGTGTCCGAGTGCCTCGGCCGCGGCCGGCACAATTATTGCCGCCGACGCCAAGCCGCCCGAAGGTACCCATTCCGATGCAGGTCTTCGTGATGCGACAAAGTTGCCTGTGCCCGAGGGAGCGACGCGAGAAATGGTGGTGCTCGGCGATCGCATCTACCACGGCCAGGTGGGCGGCACGACCTGTACCGGCTGTCACGGATCGGGCGCCACGGGCACGCCTCTCGGCCCGAATTTGACAGCCAATCGCTGGCTGTGGAGCGACGGCAGCAG
>JANYIY010000045.1 GCA_025358615.1 Gammaproteobacteria bacterium
GTGCGCCGTGGAGGTCGCGACCATGGCCGTCTGGCTGCTCGATCCGCATGCGCCGAGCATCGCGGCACAGGACGCCACACCCACAAGCATCAGTAATTTAAACATGGCGACTCCCTGCGGCGCGTCCAGAAACCAACAAACTCCTGCGCGTCCGGTCCGTCGTTATTGTTGTATGTGCCGGGAGGCGACTGCAGTTAAATCTACGCCAACGGTCATCAACCAGCATCCCCTTGACGGCGGCCCGCCAACTGGGTACGCAGCGCTTGCCGGGGCCGCATCAGGCGCGCCCGGCCAGCCAGGCGTGGACCTGACTGACGATGGCGAGCGCAATGCCTTCCGGTGTCACGGCACCGATGTCGATGCCCACCGGGCCGTGAAGACGCAATGCCAACTGTTCCGCCAATGCCCCCAATTCCTGGGTGAGCCGGCCGCGCCGCACCTCCGGGCCCAGCAATCCGACATAGGCGGGCGCGCCGGCCTTTGCCAGTTCACGCAGGTACGCCGCATCGGACTGCAAATGATGGCTCATCACCACGGCAGCATGACAGTGCTCGAGGACCACGGCCGAACTCAGCAAGGCCGGATCGCACAGTTTTACCTCGGCGCCGCGGAAGTTTGCCGCCTGCGCATAGGCAGGGCGATGGTCGACGACCGACACCCGCCAACCCAGCGCGCACGCGGCGCTCACCACGGACTGCGCGTCGGGACCTGCTCCGCAAATCAGCAGATGTGGGGGAGGGGCGAGGACTTGTACAAATGCCCGGGAGCGTCGACCGCCGTCTTCCCAATCCAGAGCGCGCGACGCGCCATCCGCCAGGGATTGCGCGGCGGCATTGACCAGCGTGGATGAAAGCGACGCTCCGGCGAGGGTGGTTCCGAGCGGGACCGCGGTAGATTCATGCACCGACACCAACGACGTCGGTTGTCCCGCCTGGGTGGCGCGCCCGGCGGCGGCCAGCGCGTTCGCTGCGGAGCTGCCGGCGCCCGCGGGCTCGAGCAGTACGCGCATTGCGCCTTCGCAACCCGCTCCAATGCCGAATAGCACATCGTCGGGGCCGCGCATGTCGTACTCGACGGCACGCGGCACGCCGCTTTCCAGCACCTCCTGCGCATGCAGCATGAGATCCGCTTCAAGGCAGCCGCCGGTGAGCAACCCCAGGTAGCTGCCGTCGGCCATGATGAGCATGCGTGCGCCGGGTTTGCGATAGGTGGAGCCGGCTGTCGTCACCACCGTGGCGAGAATGCGCGGGCTCAGCGTTGCGGGAGCGCGCTCCAACAGCAACTCGAGACTGGTGTCCAAGCGGACGGCGGGGCGAGCAGTGTGCATGCGCGACATTGTTTCACAGCGGTATACTGCTTGCACGCATGAACAACGAACCCAAGGCCGATTTCAGAACGGGTGTGCCGGTTGGCGCCATAGGCGACGGCGGCATGCTGCTCGGCAGTGTCGGAGAAGACGATGTAGTCCTGGTCCGACGCGGCAACGAATTGTTTGCCGTCGGTGCCTATTGTTCTCATTACCACGGGCCGCTGGTGCAGGGTCTGGTTGTCGGCGACACTCTGCGCTGCCCATTGCACCACGCCTGTTTCAGTCTTCGTACGGGCGAGGCGCTGCGCGCCCCTGCTCTCGATCCCATCGACTGCTGGCGCGTCGAGCGCAGCGGCGACACGGTGGTGGTGCGGGAGCGAGCCACGGCCATCGCACACAACGCAGTAGCCGGCGGCACCGCGACGGTCGCCGGCCCCGCGACCACGCGGCGCGCGCCGATGGCGGTGCGCAGGGTCGTGATTGTCGGCGGCGGGGCCGCAGGACTCGCAGCTGCTGCCGGCCTGCGGCGCAACGGCTATGAAGGAGCGCTGACCATGATCAGCGCCGATGACTGCCCGCCCTGCGATCGCCCGAATCTCTCCAAGGATTACCTGATGGGCACGGCACCGGCGGAGTGGATCCCGCTGCGCACGCCGGAGTTCTATGCCGAGCAGCGCATCGATCTCGTTCTCAATTCTGAAGTGACCGGCCTCGACATCGCCCAACGTCAGGTGCAAGTCGCAGGCGGTAAGCAATACGCCTTCGACTCGCTGCTGCTGGCCATTGGCGCCACACCGGTGCGGCTGGTGATTCCGGGCGCCGCCGATGCGCAGCTTTGCTATCTCCGCAGCTTCGCGGACAGCCGCGCCATTCTTGCCAAAGCGGCGAACGCGCAGCGCGTGGTCGTCGTCGGTGCCAGCTTCATCGGTCTCGAAGTAGCTGCGTCGCTGCGCAAGCGTGGCATCGATGTGCATGTGGTAGGTCTTGAGAAAGTGCCCATGGCGCGAGTGCTCGGGGAACCGGCGGGAAGATTCATCCAAGAACTGCACCAGTCGCAGGGAGTGCGATTTCATCTCGGCAATTCGGTGAAACAGGTGAATGGCCGGCGGATTATCTTGAGTGACGGCACTACTGTGGATGCGGATTTCCTGGTCGTCGGCGTTGGGGTGCGTCCTTCGATTGCGCTTGCCGAAGGATCCGGTCTCGCCGTCGATCGCGGCGTCTCGGTGAATGAGTATCTGCAGACCAGCGCGCCCGGTGTGTTCGCTGCCGGCGATATTGCCCGGTGGCCCGATCCGTATTCCGGCGAGCGTATCCGAGTGGAACACTGGGTGGTGGCCGAGCGGCAAGGGCAGGTGGCGGCGATGAACATGCTGGGCTTGGGCGAGAAGTTCAACGCCGTGCCATTCTTTTGGAGCCAGCACTACGACCTCACGGTCAACTATGTGGGTCACGCCGAGCGCTGGGATTCAGCGGACGTAGAGGGTTCGTTCGCTGCCCGGGATTTTAGTATTTCCTATCGAAGCGCCAATCGTCTGCTGGCTGTGGCCAGTGTCGGCCGCGATCTGCAAAGTCTCGAGGCCGAACTCGCGATGGAGTCGATCAAAAGGGCGTGAGTCGATCGACGGCCGTCATGATCAGGGTCGGAGAATCAGCCGTTTCCGCCTCTGCCTTCGGCATCGGCCAGGCTTTGGTCAGCCGCATTGAAATGACGCGATTGGGATACAGGGTGATTAGATTGCCGGTCGATCCGCGCATCGTCGGGACATAGATGCGCTTGCCGCTGCGTCCGACATAGGGATAGTAATGAAAGCCCATTTTGTAGAGCATTTCCCGATCGTCGCCATCCGGCGGTAGCCGTTGATCCAGCGCCATATCCGAATTCTGCCGAAGCGTGTTGTCGGTGGAGAACAGAGCTGCGGTGAGATTGGCATCGAGTATCTGGCGACCGCCACGCGCGCCGCGGTCCTGATAAAGAGTCGCGATCTTGGCCAGATCGTCGAGAGTAGGGTAGTAGCCGGCGCAAAGCCACGCCAATCCGTCCTTGCCGCCGGGCTCACGGGTCCTGACGATAGGGGCATGATGAATGCCGATGGGGGCAAATACTTCGTTACGCAACATTTCCCAGATGTCTGCATCCGGCCCTCTGACCGACTTCAAGAACGCTTCAAGCGCTGCGCCCAGCAAATAGAAATCGTGATCCCGATAGCGCATCACAGTTCCGGGCTCCCAAGGATAGGGAGAGTTGTGAGCATCGATTTCACGCAGCTTGTCGGCCTGTGAATGGGCGAGGTACCACTCGTCGTAATGCGGATCGAGGTAGCCGTCGTAGACATCATTCGGATTAGTGTGCAGAGTTCCGGCGCCCCCCATGCCGGTGGCCATGTCGGCGGCGTCGATGAAGCGGACTCGACGATACTTCGGGTCGGCGACCGGTACATAGTCGCCGATTTTCAAATTGAGCACGAAGGGTCCATACACCTGCGCCAGGCGCAGCAACGCCAGCGGCACACCGATGCTCTTCAATATGGAGCGCGGGCCAAATCGCATTTCCAGGGGGTAGGGGTACTTCCCATAGGGCGTCGCCGAATCGCTGTAATAAAGAGTTCCGTCACGCACGATCGCCGTGAGCACCACCCATTGCGGCGCGAGCGGCGCGCCGAACCCATCGAGCACTCCCGGCGGCGCGCTTTTGACCAATTCGCTCCAGGGACGGGTCGGCATGCGATCGGCGAGCTCGGCAGCGGCGGCAGCGCGCAGCGCCGCGCCGTCGCCGCCCGTAGCAGGTTCCAGCGTCGTATGGGCCGATCCCCATACGACAAAATGCTGCGGGATGAGATAGGGCGTGGTCTGCTGTATAAATTGAAAGCGTAGGCCGCTCACCGCACCATGACGGTAAAGAAACGTCGCCAAGCCTTGATGCGCGTGATTTTCGGTGTCGTTCACCAGCATCAGGGGAAACGCGGCGCGCGACCACTCGCCGTCGCCTTTTTCCTTCCACACGCGGCCAAATTGTGGAATCACCTGCCAGTAGCTCGGCACCTTTGTCGAACTGGGCTCCCGCACCATGGCGCCCCGGTCTACCGGGACTAGCACGGCACCCATACTGAAGAATTCAAGCCGCACTCCAGGGAACAAACGTGCATCTCTGCCGTCAATCACCGGTTTGTCCAGCACCGGAAGCGTGCGCATTGTGCTCTGCGCCATTTTTAGCGTGCCTGAAAAAGGCTCCGCGGTGCCCGCATCCGGCGGCGGAAGGTAGGCTGCGTTGTCGACCGGCGATGCCAGAGGCCGGTCCGAGCGCAGCAAATCGCCGGGCAGTAGCTTGCCGGGTGGTCCGGCCCACGCGGCGGCGCCGGCTGCGGCAATTGCCAGCAGCAATCCCACACCTACGCTCTTGCGGCGTATCGACATGTATCTCCCCTGCACCGTCGACGGCGGTGTCGGTGCCGATTGTGACAACATAGGTCCGCCGACTCAATCGATTGGCAGCAATCGATTGGTGCAGCGTCGCGGGTCAGGCGCTGACTTGACTCCGTGATAGCATGCTGCGCGCGGAATCGGCGCGGAAGTTCAAAGGCTAAGGGCAACGAGTGAGCTGGCGTGGTTGGGGAGCATTTGCGGCGCTCGGTATCATCTGGGGCCTGCCGTATTTTTTTATCAAACTCTCGGTGCAGGAACTTTCACCAGTGGTGGTGGCCTTTGGACGGGTGGTTCTCAGCGCCGCCATCCTGTTGCCGGTTGCCTGGCGCCGTGGCGCCCTGCAACCTCTACGCAAGCACAAGGCCGCGATCTGCGCCTTCGCACTGGCCGAGTTCGTCATTCCATTTTCGGTGATCTCGTACGGCGAGCGCTGGATCGATTCTTCGGTCACCGGCATTCTCATTGCCATGGTGCCTCTGTCGATCGCACTGATTCAGCGGTTCTTCGGTGTGCACGAGCATTTGGGCAGGTGGCGCATTCTGGGTCTCGCGCTGGGCTTCATCGGCGCCGCGTCCCTGGTCGGATTCGGCACCATTTCGGGTCCCTTGGGTTGGGCGGGGGTTGCCTGCATGTTTATCGCCACCTTGGGCTATGCCATCGGGCCGCTCATCATTCAGCGCCATTTAGGCGGGCTCGATCCCTTTGGTCCACTGGCCGCGAGTTTGGTGGTCGCGAGTTTGGTGCTGTGCGTCCCCGCGGTACTGGCTTTCCCCACGCATATGCCGTCAGCGGTCGTGCTGGCATCGATGGCAATGCTGGGCGTGGTGTGCACGGCGGTGGCGATGCTGTTGATGTTCTATCTCGTCGGTCACGCCGGCGCCTCGCGAGCGGCCGTGATTACCTACATCAATCCCGCCGTAGCCGCCCTGCTCGGCGTGTGGTTGCTGCACGAACACTTGGGGTTGGGCGGAATCCTCGCCTTCGTGCTGATTCTGCTCGGCTCATGGCTGGCCACCCGCGGTGGCCGGGCCGCGCAACGGGCGGCGACGGCAGCGGCGGTCTAAGCTGAAACCTCTTGCCGCCACACAACGTAGGTTTTTCGCAGCGTCTCGTGGATGATCCACGTGCCGTGGGTAAAGGGTGGAAAGTAGGCGGCATCACCGGCGGACAATTCCACTGTTTGTCCATCGTCTGCCACGAATGTGGCACGGCCGGCGATGAAGTGGCTGAATTCGGCGTCCATCACGGCACGACGGAATTGCCCCGGAGTCGATTGCCAGGTGCCGGTCTCGACTCGTCCATCGGGCGCCGTGAAGCCATCGTGCTTCGACAGCTGCACGCGTTCGCCGCCGGCCGGGTTCGGAGGACTTCCTACGGGGCGCAGTGCGGCGGCGCCGAAAGAGGCGGGTGCCTTGATATGATTGATCATGTAAGAATCGTCCCTATGGCCACGTGCCCACCATGATGCCACACAAAATCTCTAGCACTCCGCTGTGGATGGACGGCGCGGCCATGCCGCAGTCATTCGACCAGGCCCTGCCGGCGCAGGTCGACGTACTGGTCATCGGCGCGGGCTACACCGGACTTGCCGCCGCACATGAAACGGCGGCAGCGGGGCGATCCACGCTGGTGCTCGATGCCGGCGCGATCGGCGCGGGCTGCTCCAGCCGCAATGGGGGTCAGGTCGCCTACAGCATCAAGCCGACCTATGAAGAGCTGAAGGCCAAGCACGGCGCGGATCTGGCCTTCAGAATCTGTCGCGAGGGCCTCGATGCCGTGGCGTATCTGCGCTCGCTGGCCGTGCAGATCGACTGCGGATGGCGCGAGAGCGGCGGCTTCTGCGGTGCGCATACGCCAAGGCACTTCAGGCAAATGGTGCGCGACGCTGAGAGTCAACCGCGCGGCCTCGAGCAGCGGATCAGCATCGTTTCCAAGGCTCAGCAACATGAAGAGATCGCCAGCGATTTCTACCACGGCGGCAGCGTGTATCACGACGACGCATCGGTTGATCCCACGCGCATGCTGCTGGCGTTGCTGCGCCGAGCACAGGGCAGCGGAGCTACGGTGGTGGATCTCTGCCCCGTCACCGCCGTCCAATCCTCGGCCGACGGCTTCGAGGTGTTGACCTCGCGCGGCACCATTCGCGCGCGCCAGGTGCTGCTCGCGACCAACGGCTATTCCGGGCCGCTGTCGCCCTGGCATCGCCGCCGCGTCATACCCATCGGCAGTTACCAAATCGCCACCGAGCCGCTGGGCGCCGCTCGCATCCGCTCGCTGCTACCGCACGCGCGAAACATGGCCGATTCGCGCCGCGTCGTCGTTTACTTCAGACCTTCGCCGGACGGCGAACGCATCATCTTCGGCGGGCGGGCCGCGCTGGCCGAGACAGACCCGCTCGCCTGCGTGCCGCGCTTGCGACAGATGATGGACAGGATATTCCCGCAATTGCAGGCGGTGCGCATCACTCACGCCTGGGTGGGATGGGTGGCGTATACCTTCGATACGCTGCCGCACCTCGGCTGCCACGACGGCATGCACTACAGCATGGGTTATTGCGGGCAGGGCGTGCCGATGGCGCCGTACTTCGGCAGACGCATCGCGCAGCAAATGCTGGGGCTTAAGGAGGGGCGTAGCGCGCTCGATGAATTGCAGTTTCCATCGCGCCCGTATTATCACGGCAAGCCGTGGTTTCTCGCGCCGTCGGTATTTGCTTATCGCATGATCGATGCCGTGGGCCTTTGACGAGCCAACTCATGCCGCACAATCTCATGCAGCGCAGCAGCTACGCCGGATTACCCGAACGCTTCTTTGCGCGAATCAATCCGACGCCGGTGGCGAAGCCGCGGCTGCTGAAATTCAATCAGGCGCTTTGCGCCGAGTTGCAGCTCGATGTGCAAGGTCAGGATGCCGAGGCGCTGGCGGGCCTGTTCTCCGGCAATGTCATTGCGCCGGGTCTGGAACCAATCGCGATGGCGTATGCCGGTCATCAATTCGGGCAGTTCGTACCGCAGCTCGGCGACGGCCGTGCCATCCTCCTGGGCGAGGCGCTCGACATGGCCGGCAGGCGCCGCGACATTCAATTGAAGGGCTCGGGCCGCACGCCTTATTCGCGCGGTGGCGATGGGCGCGCGGCGCTCGGTCCGGTACTGCGTGAGTATCTGGTGAGCGAAGCCATGTACGCACTCGGCATTCCCACCACCCGCGCGCTGGCCGCCGTCGGTACCGGTGAATCGGTTTTGCGGGAGCAGGGCG
>JANYIY010000048.1 GCA_025358615.1 Gammaproteobacteria bacterium
AAGCGCCGCCATTACCGGCCGATGCCACCACCACTACGCCCATGTGGGTCAAGGTGGTGATGAGGTCCTTGTAATCGCTGTTGCGATCACTAGGACAGGTTCCGACGCCGCCGAGACTCAAATTGATAATATCGGCGGGGAAGGGATTGTCCGGCGCGCCCGATACCGACATGCCCGCAGACCATTGCATGCCGGCGATGATGTCAGAGTCATAGCCGCCGCACTTGCCCAGCGATCGCACCGGCAACAGATACGGCTTCGAGGTCATCCCGGCGATGCCGACGCCATTGTTGGTGAGAGCGCCCAGCACACCCATGACGCGAGTTCCGTGCCACGAACTATCGGTGGGATTGTTCATTCCGTCGGCCCCGCATTCTGCGGGCGGGAACAGCGTATTCTTCAAATCAGTGCTATCGATCCAATCGCCGGGATCCGACGGGTCCGGGTCCCACCCATCGCCGTCGTTCGCTATTAGAAAAGTGCCGAGCGCCGCTCCCGAGGTTCGACTGTAGTCTTGGTCCACGAAATCGTAGCCCGGGAGCAAACGCCCGCCGAAGCCGGCGCGCAGCAGATCCGGATGATCGAAGCGAATGCCCGTATCCACATCGGCAATGACCGTTCCCGTGCTCCCCGTAGTGATAGCCCAGGCGGAGACCGCGTCGGTCGCGGATAAATCCATGGTCGCGACGCCCCCCAAAGTGAGGGGCATCGAGCTGGGCGTCCCCATGAACCACTGACCGCTGGCGCCGGAAGTCGGCAAGAACAGCGGATCGTCGGGCGCCGCATGCGCATAGCGTCGCTGATCCACGTCGGCAAATTCCACGGCGGGATCTGCGCGCAAGGTCTTGAGCGCTGCGTTGACATCCGCGCCGTACAGAGTCTTTTGCAGGTACAGCACATGCATGCTCGGCGTCACCTGCCGCGAACTGGCCATGGCCAGCCCGGCTCGCTGCGCGAGAACGGCAACGTCCGCATCCGACGTCACCGCTTGGGTGAATTTCACGCTTTGCGCACGCGCCCCGACCTTGATCGATTTGACCACCGCGTTGCCGGCAGTGGCGCGGAAACCCACCACCAAGCGCCGTGCTTCAGGTCCCAGTTGCACCTCATGAGTGCGCACAGGATTCCATTCCGGCGCCGCAGCGGCGTCCGCCGGCGTGAGCCCAAGCAGGCCTAGCGCACCGCTCAATGCCAGCAGGCACAGCAGTCTTCTGATTCCTGACATAAAAGCACTCCAAAACCGACGTGGCTGGGCCGAATCACTCTCCATCCCCGCGATTCGGCGCACAAAGACTAGCAAGAGTATGTACGACAGACTGAGAACTATGGCCGCAAACCCTGCGTGGATTCTTTGGTATTCCGCCCGGCAGCACCAATCGTCGGTGGCTGGCGACACATTACCTGCGGCCCCTGCCGCCACCCTGTAGAATAGCGGCCAGAATTAATTGCATTTGAGGGGCATTTTTAATGTTGTACGACAATCGGCAATTCTACATCGACGGCGTCTGGGTGGACCCTATCGAACCGAAGGAGTTCCAGGTGATCAACCCGGCTACCGAGGTGTCAGCCGGCGTCATATCCATGGGCAGTTCCAAGGATGTAGATCGTGCCGTGGCCGCGGCACGGCGCGCCTTCGACGGCTATTCACGGTCCACACCGGCCGAGCGTCTGGCGCTGATGGAGCGCATTCTGGTTGCCTACAAGGCCCACTACGATGCGATTGCGCTGGCGATTTCCACGGAAATGGGCGCCCCCATGACACTCGCCAAGGGCCCGCAGACGCGGATCGGGGTCGGCCACATCAGCGCCATGATCGAAGTGCTGAAGACTTTCAAATTCGAGGAAATGCGCGGCAATGTGCGGCTGGTGCAAGAACCCGTCGGGGTATGCGCCTTGATCACCCCGTGGAATTGGCCGATGAACCAGGTTGCGGCCAAAGTGATTCCCGCGCTCGCCGCCGGCTGCACCATGGTGCTCAAGCCCTCCGAATATTCGCCGTTCAGCGCCATCCTCTGGGCCAAGGTCATGCATGAGGCCAAAGTGCCCGCCGGCGTATTCAATCTCATCAACGGCGACGGCCCGGGCGTG
>JANYIY010000080.1 GCA_025358615.1 Gammaproteobacteria bacterium
TGCGCTGCCGCGAACATTTTGGCCGCCCAGTGCCGCGAGCGGAGTTAGATTCGGCAGACCGATTTCCAGCGCCGCGGTTCGCTGATCCACGCTCGCCGGAGTCATCTCGGTGGTCCCGTGCACGGAGAACAATCGATGCGAGGCCGTCAAGTCCAGAGGCCGCGCGGTCTGGTCCAAGCGCGTCGCGGCATCTATTGTCAGCGGCGAATCCTCGAACAGCTGCGGCTTGAGTCCCGGAATCCGCAGACCGTCGATGAGCGCGTGCAGTGCGGCGTTGCCGGCGTCGGCCGTGATATCGGCGTTGAGGGTAGCGATCAGCGCGCTTCCCGGCAGGCGCAATTTCGCTGCCTCGATATGCGCGTTCGCGCGCGGTGCCTTGATGCTGCCATGCCACTGGCCCTGCACGTTCACGCGCTCCCAAGATATATCGGGCCGCGGCGAGAGCGCCGGCGAGTCGAACGAAAAATCCAGATCCGCAGACAGATCGGTCACGTTGACGCTGCCCTGCGCGCGCCCGCGGACCGCGCCGGCATCGACGGACAGCTCGAGCCGTTCCGCCGAACGCAGGCCGCTGAGATTGACGGTCGCGGCCAAGGCGCCCAGGCCCGGTAGCCGAAGTAGATTCTCGAGAGGCCCGCCGGCCGGCTCGTGCAGTTTCAACGCAAGGTCCATGCGCTTTGGATCGAAGCGCAGATGCAGCTCATATTCCCCATCGCCGTCAATGCGCTGCGCGCTGGCGTCGAACAACATATCCTCGACCGAACGCAGGTGCGCATTGCCGGCCAATACCAGCGATGCGGGGGTACCGGCGAGGGCCGCGCCTAGCTTGAGCAGGTCCACTTTCATGTCCGCTACATCGATTCGCGGTATGGACACCGGGCCGCTGCTGCTCGACTTGGTGGATGATTCCGGAAGGCGCCGCATGTCGACGACGGCCGCATGCAGGGTTTCGACTTGCACTCGGCGCGTCAACAATGCGAGCGGTGACCAGCGCACCCTGATCCGATCAGCGGTCAGCCATACACCACGATCGTCACTGAGCTCCAGCCGTTCCAGCGTCATTTGCTGCGGAAACGAACCCGCGAGTCCGGACAGCGTGACGTGGCCGGAGGTCAGTCGGTCGGTTAATCTCTCGATCATCGCGCGGCCGGAATCGGTATTGCCGGCAATGTAAACACCCGCCCCCAGCGACAGCAGCAGCAGCAGCACAGCGCCCGCTACCCATGCGGATATTTTCCAGCGCCGGCGCATCAGAAGGATTGCCCCAGACCGATGTAGAACTCGAATTTATCCTGCGCGGAGTCCTGCCGTTTGGTCGGCACGGCGATGTCGAAGCGGATCGGACCGATGGGAGTGTAATAGCGCATGCCGGCACCGACGCCGATGCTGAATTGATCCGGGACCGCTTCGAGGCTGCCGCTCACCTGTCCGGCATCGACGAAAAAAGCAGCACCCCAATTGGTACCGAAGCGCTGGCGCAATTCCAGGCTGCCCGCCGTGATCGCCGTGCCGCCGATAGGCAAACCCGCCGCGGGCGTTCCGGGTTGAAATCTCGGCCCCACCGACTGGTATTGATAACCGCGAATGGTGCCGCTACCGCCGCCATAAAAGCGTTGATCGGGCGGCAAGCTGAGCTCGCCCGCACCTTCGGCGATCCCTGCCAGGCCACGAAGCGCGAGCACGGTACGGCCCGGGTCGGTGGGCAGCAAGCGATTGAAGTCGAAATACGTGGCGACATTGACCCGGCTGATGAGGAACTTGGCGTCCGGATGGCCGAGCGCCAGAGTGGGGGTCAGGTTCACCGAGGCACGAATGCCGTGGCGGGGATCCTCGAGCGGCGAGCCTAAATTGGTCGAGTCGTAGGCCACCGTCAGCGGCAGCGCGAACAGTGTATAAAATCGGGTCGCGGCGTTCTGAATGACTTGCTCATCCGTCGTTGACCCGCCGACGCTGACCGTCCAGATGCTCGAGATCTTGCGGGTCAGGGTTACGCTGGTGGTGCGCGCCGTTTGATCGTAAGCCTGCAGCGATTGCTTGAGGGCGCTGACGGCAAACTGCAATGTTTGGTCGCGGTGCAGAAAGTCCGGCATCAGGTAGGTTGCGGTGCCGTCATAGCCGACTCCGGTGGTGTCGCTACCGCCGAGATTGAGCACGGACGCGGAGATCGAGAATTGCTGGGCGCCACCGAACACATTGCGGTCGGACCACTTGACGGTGCCGCTGCCGCCCAAGTCGCTGGAAAACGCCGCACCCGCAGAAAACGTGTGGCGCAGGCGCTCGCGAACTTTAAAGGTGATAGGCACGCCTCCGGAATCGTCGACCGCGCTGCCGATACTCAAGCTGACCTGGCTGAACACGCCGAGCGCCAACAGATCGCGACGCGCCCGCTCTATGGCCGAGGAGCTGTACGGCTGGCCGGTGTGCAACAGCAGCCGCTCTCGCAACAGCGACTCGCGCACCCGTTTCAATCCCTCGATGCGCAACTCGCCGATGTTCACTTTGGATCCCATCACGACGTGAAAGCGCAGGTCGAGCACCGGCGCATCCGCGGACTCGTAGGCCACCGGCGGGTCCACCGCGGCGAAGGCGTAGCCTTGTTCCTGCAGCGCCGTCAGCATGCGCGCGCCGCCCTCGAGCACGACGGCGGCGACAGCCGGCTGACCTGACTTGAGGCCAAGAGAGTTGCGTATTGCCTCGGGCACCTCACCGTCGATATCGACGCGGCCCACGTGATACAGAGGCCCCAAGGTGAAGCTGATCTGGACCCGGGCATCGGTGCTTGCAGGCAGCGCGGTCAACGCGTCGCCGAGACCGGGATTGGTGACCATGAGGCCGTTGATCCTGATGGCGACCCCACCCTGATAGTAACCATAGCTCTCGAGCGCCGTCTTGAGCCGGTCGACGTCGCTGCGCGCGCGCGCGATCAGGCCGAATGGACTGACGGGCGCGGTACCGCGCAGGGACTGCAGATCGGAAGTGGCCTTGAGGGTGGTATCCATGTCGCCATTGCCGACCGATGCGATCTCTACCCGGTACGGCTGAGGGTCGGCCGCATGGGCGACCGAACATAGGGCCGTAACGGACACCGTAGCGGCAATCACCAGCGCGAATACGGTTTGAGTCATTCGCCGAGAAGAATAACCGATGTGAGGTTGCAATTTTGTCGGCTGACGCCTACAAACCCTCCTACCAACGGTCGGCGCGACCGAGCCCGCCGGTTGAACGGCCGCTGTTAAGGCGCTATCGTTTGTCATGAATCCGTACCGCAGCGCGTGGCTTTTGGCACTGTTGATGTTCTCGGCAGCCATATTCCATCCGACCATGCCCGTCCGCGCCGCCGCGCCGGACATCTACCCCGCTGCCGATCGTGCAAAAACGGATCTGAGCGCTGCGCTCGCCGCGGCGGGCGCGAACCGCAAGCGCGTCATCCTGGACTTTGGCGGCAACTGGTGCGCGGATTGCCATGTGCTGGACTACTATTTTCACGACGCCACGAATGGGTCCCTGCTCGACGCCAACTACATCCTGGTGCACATCAATATCGGACGCATGAACGAAAATCTCGATATCGCAGGTCGCTATCTGATTCCCTTGCGCAAAGGCGTACCCGCTCTTGCGATCCTGGGATCGCATGGCGAGCTACTGTACAGCCAGCGGACCGGCGAATTTCAGGCTATGCGCGCCATGCAATCCTCCGCGGTGACCGACTTTCTGCTGCATTGGCGCAATCCTGACTAACCTGCTGCCTTGACAATTGTTGCCCTGGCAACTATATTGCAGCTGTGAGCATTACCCACGAAGCGAAGTCCGTGGACCTGAACGGAACTCTGGCTCCTTTGTTGAGCCAGGTGCGGATGGCCATGCTAAGCGGCGTCGATGAGGAGCTCCTGCGCGACGAGGCGGTGGCATCCCTTGAAGTCACCGCCGCTCAGTTCGTGATCATTGCAAACGTGCTCAAGGGCCATGCGAATTCGGCCTGCGAGTTGTGCAAATACATGGATTACGACCGCGGCGCCATGAGTCGCATGATCGACCGCCTTGAATCGAAGGGCCTGATTCGGCGCGTACCGCTGGCGCATACCCGCCGCTCGGTGGCGCTGGAAGTGACCGAGGCAGGCAGGGCGGCGTTTCCGAAGATGCAGGCCTGCCTTACCAAGGTGCTGAATCGACTGCTGAAGGGCGTAACCAAGACCCAGGTACGCGAAGTGGAAAAGACGTTGAAGCTGATGCTCGCCAATAGTTGAGGTTTTACTCGGTTGGGTTTTTTTGAGTTTAATGGTTGCCCAGGCATATGTTGTTCAGGCAGCTGCCGCGACGGTATCCGGCCGGCGCCGCAGGAGACGGGAATGTTGAATTTTATTGAATCGAACGCCGGCCGAATCGCAAACCGAATCCAGAGCATCGGTGCGGGTTTCGACCCTGAAGTGTTGTCACTGCCGGGTGGTAGCGTGATCGCATTGCTGCTGTGGGCTTACAGCGGCGTTGCTTTTTCCTTGCGGCGCCCCGCGCGGCACAAAG
This sequence comes from Gammaproteobacteria bacterium, assembly GCA_025358615.1. Taxonomy (GTDB): domain Bacteria; phylum Pseudomonadota; class Gammaproteobacteria; order Steroidobacterales; family Steroidobacteraceae; genus Bog-1198. The sequence goes on from JANYIY010000080.1 coordinate 4,519, forward strand.
GTGCGACCCGCAGCGCCCTGCCGTTGGCGGTATGCGCAGGCTGCTACGGTCGCGAGTAGCCTGCGGCGGCGCTTGACTTCGAACTTCGGGACAGGGATTCTGTCTAGGAGAGTTACTAGCAAGTAACATGCGATGAGTTGCCGACCGGTAACATTGCTGTAACAGCGAGTTGGGCATGAGCAGCGAAAAATCAGGCACAGAGATGCCCTGCGCGCCGGGCGGCAAGACTCGGGTGCGCGACCGCATCTTCGAAACGGCCTGCGACCTCTTCTATCGTCACGGTATTCACGGTGTCGGCGTGGACGCGATCGTCGCAGAAGCCGGCTCGAACAAGATGAGCTTTTATCGCAGCTTCGAGTCGAAAGACGCCCTCGTCACCGAGTATCTGCGCGAGCAGGAGCGCGAATATTGGGCGTGGTGGGACGCCGCAGTCGCTCGATTTCCCGGTGATCCCCGCCGCCAAGTCGAGGCGCTGTTCGAGGCCCAACTGGAAATTGCCAAGTCCAACGCCTGCCGCGGCTGCGCGCTCGGCAATGCGGCAGTGGAAATCTCCGACGATGAGGACGTGCTGAGCAACCTGGTGCGGGCCTATAAGCAACAGGTGCGAAAGCGCCTGCACGGCATGGCGCAGGCCATGGGAGCGCGCGATGCCCAGAGCCTCGGCGACGCCCTGATGCTGCTGTTGGACGGCGGCCACTTCACGCGGTTGATATTTCCGCTCGGCAGCGGGCCCATTTCCGCGGCTCTGCCCGCCGTGCGCGCAGTGATCAATGCCTACCTCGCCCCGGATTAACTGAACTTAACAATCCGACCACTCGCGTTTAATGGCTGTAAGCCCAGGGTGGCCGCCATGAAATGGCAACCTTCGGCGGTGGCGCTTCTCGCTTGGGCAGTGGGCTCACTGGGCGGGTGCAGCGTGGGACCCGCCTACAAACGTCCCGACATTGCCCCGGCTGCAGAGTGGCGTGAGTCGGCCGGCGCTGCCGCCGGCGGCCCCGCCTCGGTATGGCCGGCCGCAGATTGGTGGCGCGGATTCGGCTCGGCTCGGCTCGATGAATTGATCGCCTCAGCCGAGCGCAACAATGATGATCTAGCGGGCGCCATTGCGCGCGTTGAGGAAGCGGATGCGCAGGGGCGGATCGCCGGCGCCGCCCTGCTGCCCTTGCTCGACGTGGGGGCCACGGCCACTCGCGAGCGTACCCCGGTCTCCGCTGCGGGGCCGCGGCTGTTCAACACCTTCAATCCTGAGTTGACCGCCAGCTACGAACTTGATTTCTGGGGAAAGAACCGCGCCCTGCGCAGCGCCGCACGCGCTGCCGCGTTGGCCAGCCGCTACGATCGGCAAACCGTGGCGCTCACTGTTATCAGCAGCGTCGCGTCGACGTATTTCCAGGCGCTCGAGCTGCGCGACCGCATTCAAGTGGCGCAGCAGAATCTCGAGAA
>JANYIY010000093.1 GCA_025358615.1 Gammaproteobacteria bacterium
CCGCGCTCGACGGCGTCCGCCACTTCGTATGCTTCCTCGATGGCGTACGGAGCAATGCTGGCGAAAGTCTGCTCCCTGTCCCAGGGACAGCCGTCGGCGGCGCGCAGGCGCGCCATGATGGCAAGCAGCTGCTGCATCCGATCAGGCGGTGCGGTTTCGCCGCTCATTGCGGCGCTGCGCCGCGCGACTGCAACATGCGCCGCAGAGTCATCAGCATGCCCGCGGTCGCACCCCAAATATTGCGATTGCCGTAGGGAATGTCGTGCACATCGATGTCGAGGCCGGCGAGTTTGCGCCGCCGGAATGTATGATTGGCGGCGTCCAATATGTAATCGAGCGGCACTTCGAACACATCGTGAACCTCGGCCGCCGCGATGCGCACCTGGTACTCCGGGTTCACGAAGCCGACCACCGGCGTCACCCGAAAGCCCGTGATGACGTAGTGATCGGGCAGGTAGCCGGCGAATTCCACGTAATCCGGCAGCAGGCCGATTTCCTCGTGCGCTTCGCGCAACGCCGCCGCCCAGGCGTCCGCATCGTCGGGTTCGATCCGCCCGCCCGGAAAACTGATCTGTCCCGCGTGATCTTTGAGTGTTTCGGCGCGCTGCGTCAGCAGCACCGTGAGCCCCGTCGAGCGCTCCACCAGCGGCACCAGCACCGCCGCGGGCACGCGTCGCGCCGGCAATGCCGCGCGCACCTGGGAAATGACGGCAGCGCTCGCGCCGGCCAGCCACTGCATGTCTTGATCCGGTGTCGAGGGCTGCGCATCGAGAGACTCGCGGATGTGCGCTTTACTGTAGAGATAAGCCATCGTTACGCGGTGCAACCGGCATCTTGGATGCCGCCCTCCGTCAGCGTCTTCGGATCGAGCAGGCGGCGCAATTCATCGACGCTCAGCTGGGTCATTTCCGCAGCCACCTCGAGCACAGGCCGCCCTTCGGCATAGGCCTTCTTGGCGATGGCGGCACCCTTCTCATAACCGATCACGGGATTGAGAGCCGTTACCAAGATCGGATTGCGCGCCAGCGCGTCGCTCAAGCGCGCCTGATTCACCGTGAATCCGGCGAGCGCGTGGTCGGCCAAATTGATGCTGCCGATCGCCAGCAACTCCACGCTCTGCAGCAAGTTATAAGCAATTACCGGCAACATCACGTTGAGCTGAAAATTTCCCGACGCAGCGCCCATGGTAATCGTCGCATCGTTGCCGATCACCTGTGCCGCGATCATCGCCACCGATTCGGGCACGACGGGATTTACCTTGCCAGGCATGATACTGCTGCCCGGCTGCAGCACCGGCAGCGCTATTTCGGCCAAGCCCGCCAGCGGCCCGCTGTTCATCCAGCGCAAATCATTGGCAATCTTGGTGAGGCTCACGGCCAGAACCTTGAGCTGGCCGGATAGTTCCACGGCCGTGTCCTGGCTCGACAGGGCCTCGAAATAATTATCGCTCGCGCTAAAGCCGATTCCGGTATCCGCCGCCAGGGCGCGTGCGAATACCGCGCCGAACTCGGGTCGCGCGTTGATGCCGGTGCCGACGGCAGTGCCGCCCTGCGCGAGCTTGTGTAAGCGCATTGTGACCGAGCGTAGCCTGGCCGCGGCATTGTCGATTTGCGCCCGCCAGCCATCAAGCTCCTGCGCCAGAGTGATGGGCATTGCGTCCATCAGGTGGGTGCGGCCTGTTTTGACCACGTCGGCAAACTCGGCGGCGCGCGCGGCCAGCACGGTGCGCAGCCGCAGCAGCGCGGGCAACAGATGCTCGGCGAGCAGCAGCGCCGCCGCAACATGAATCGCGGTCGGCACCACGTCGTTGCTGCTCTGGCTCATATTTACGTGGTCGTTCGCATGCACCGGGCGCGACAGCGCGCGTGCAGCCAACGTGGCGATCACCTCATTGGCGTTCATATTGCTGCTGGTGCCGGACCCGGTCTGAAACACGTCCACCGGGAAATGTGCGTCGTGACGGCCCTCGGCCACCTCGAGTGCCGCAGCCTGAATCGCCGCCGCCAGGTCGCGCGGCAGATCGCCCAAGTCCGCGTTGGCGGCGGCCGCGGCATGTTTGATGAGTCCCAGGGCACGAATGAAGGCCCGCGGCATGTGCAGCCCCGTCGGCGGAAAGTTCTGTATGGCACGCTGGGTTTGCGCGCCCCATAGGGCGCTCGCCGGCACGTCAAGCGCGCCCATGCTGTCGCGCTCGACGCGAGTATCTGCTGTCATCGCGCCTTCCTCCGCTGGCCCATCTGTTTACGGTAATATTGCAAGATTCTACACTCAAAGCGGCCGCCCCCTCCGATGTCCACATCTTCCCTCGACGCGCTTTCACCCCTGGACGGCCGCTACGCAGGCAAACTTGCGGCAGTAGCCCAAGTATTCAGCGAGGCGGGCCTGATGCGCGAACGGGTGCGCGTGGAGTGCGCATGGTTCTTGGCGCTGGCGAGCGGCCCGGCCGCGCCGTCGCTGGCCGGTCTGCCGCACGTGGCACTGGAACTGCTTGCGGCGCTGTCCAAGGACCCCGCGGACACCGATGTGGCGGCCATCAAGCAAATCGAGTCGCGCACCAATCACGATGTGAAGGCGGTTGAACTGTGGCTGCGCGCCGAACTGAAAACGCGTGGTGCGACGGCTGCACAACTCGAGTGGCTGCATTTCGGCTGCACGTCCGAAGATATCAACAACCTCGCCTACGCGCTCATGTTGAAGAATGCCCGCGCAACATTGCTGCTGCCCAAGCTCGATAGCTTGGGCAAGGCGCTGGACGCGCTTGCCTACCTACACGCCGCGGCGCCCATGCTGGCGCGCACCCACGGCCAGACCGCGACTCCCACCACCGTGGGCAAAGAACTCGCCAATGTGGCCGTGCGGCTGCAGGCGCAGCGCGCCGGCCTCGAGCGTGTCGGCATCCTGGGAAAAATGAACGGTGCCGTGGGCAATTTCAATGCGCATGTCGTCGCGCTGCCGCACGTTGATTGGCGCGCTGTCAGCCAAGCCTTCGTCGAATCCTTGGGTTTGGCATCGAACTCCTACACCACGCAGATCGAGCCGCACGATTGGATCGCCGAATACTGCCACGCCTTGATGCGCGCCAACACCGTGCTTCTCGATTTGGCGCGCGACATGTGGAGTTACATCTCTCTCGGCTATTTCAAGCAGCGCGTGGTCGAAGGCGAGGTCGGCTCCTCGACCATGCCGCACAAGGTGAATCCCATCGACTTCGAAAATGCCGAAGGCAACCTGGGACTGGCGAACGCCATGTTGGGGCATTTTGCCGACAAGCTGCCCGTGTCGCGCATGCAGCGCGACCTCACCGATTCCACCGTGCTGCGCAATATCGGCGTGGCGATCGGCCACTCGATCTTGAGCTACGCATCGTTGGCGCAGGGCTTGGGAAAGATTGAACTCGACTCCGCGCGGGTGGCCGAGGACCTTGATCGCGCCTGGGAAGTGCTGGGCGAGGCCGTACAAACGGTAATGCGCGCCCACGGCATTCCCGAAGCCTACGAGCGCTTGAAGTCGTTCAGCCGCGGCCGGCCCATCGACAAGGCTGCGATGCGCGATTTCATTGCCTCGCTGGATCTGCCTGTGGCGGAAAAGGAGCGCCTGCTGCGCCTGGAACCAAAGGACTATGTGGGTCTGGGGCCCATGCTGGCCAAGCGCCGGCGCAGGCAATAGAACAAAGGATTTGCAGGGTTTGCCGTCCGAAACGTGACGCAGTTAGCACGGGCCATTCCGGACCTGACGGTACTATCCCGCAAAGGACGCGAGGTGGGGCAAAGTGCCGGAAAACCTCCAATTGAGGCAGTCATTTATGGCGGGAAATTCGGAAGAACCAGGCAAACCGGTTGTGGACAGGGCGTCCGCAGCAGGCGCAGACACTTCCGCGGGCTCGGGAACTCGGACCATCCTCACCACCATGCCCGAGGTTCGCGAGGCCAGTCTCAAGGTGGCCAAGTCGGCGCAGCGCCTGCTGTCCATCTTTACCCAGGACTTAGAGCCCCTGATCTACGGCGAGGAACCCTTCCTCGAGGCCATTAAACGCCTGGTATTGGCGCGATCCTATGCCAAGGTGCGGGTCCTGCTCGCCGATCCCTCGCGTGCCATGGTCGATAACAATCGATTCCTCGCCTTGGCTCGCCGTCTGACCAGTTGTATCGATTTGCGCGCCATGAGCCCCGAATATCCAGCCAGCGCCGGCGCATTCATCATCGCAGACGATAAAGCTCTGGTGTACCGATTGCAGGCGGACCGCTGGGACGGGATCTCGGATATGAACGATCCTGCCGTGGTGCGCCGCTACTTGAATTTTTTTGACGAGGTTTGGCAGACCAGCATGCAAGAATCGCAAATGCGCCAAATGCTCATGTAGACCGTTTGCACGCGCGGGGCGCCCAAGCGCCGGGCACCGTCGTGCGCGCGCCGCTATAATAGGCGGATGCAGGTTCCCCACCCTAGCCCCAGCGCCTCTCTCCCCGATCCCAAGCTCGCAAGCACCGTCATCGTCGGCATGTCCGGTGGCGTTGATTCGGCGGTCGCTGCGCTGCAATTGCAGCGGGCGGGCTTTGCCGTGCAGGGACTGTTCATGTCCAACTGGGAGGACGACGCAGACGCGTACTGCACCACTGCCAGCGATTTTCAGGACGCACGCCGGGTTTGCGAGCTATTGCAGATGCCCCTGCACCGGGTAAGTTTTGCCGCGCAATATCGGGAGCGCGTGTTCGCACATTTTCTGCGCGAGTACGCCGCGGGGCGAACGCCCAACCCGGACGTGCTCTGCAATCGCGAAATCAAGTTCGGTGTGTGTATGGACTACATGCAACGTCTAGGCGCCTCTTGGATCGCCACCGGCCACTACGCACGGCTGGAGCATACTTCCACCGGCACGCGGCTGCTGAGGGCCGCGGATACAGCCAAGGATCAGAGTTACTTTCTTCATGGCGTAGCCGAATCCGCGCTGCGCAGAACCTTGTTTCCCATCGGCGAATTGCGCAAAGCCGAGGTTCGGCAGCTGGCGCATGCGGCCGGTTTGCCCGTGTATGACAAGCCCGACAGCACCGGCATCTGTTTCATCGGCGAGCGGCCATTCCAGGAGTTCCTGGGCCGCTATCTGCGCGCCGCACCGGGACCGATAGAAAACGACCGTGGCCAAGTGATTGGCGAGCACCGGGGACTGGCCCTGTACACGTTGGGTCAGCGTTCGGGATTAGGCTTGGGTGGCCGCGCCGGCACCGCTGCCGCGCCCTGGTATGTGGCCGATAAGGAGATTGCACGCAATGCGCTCATTGTCGTGCAAGATCAAGATCATCCCTTGCTGCTATCCGATGCCTTCGAGGTGGAACAGGTGCGCTGGTTCGACTCGAGCGGCGTGGCCGGCGTTGACGGTGCTGCCCAGCCGATCGAATGCGTGGTCAAGACGCGCTACCGGCAGAGCGATCTCGACTGCGCCGTGCACCCGACCGGCGTGGTCAGCTTGCGCCAACCGGCGCGCGCGGTGACTCCCGGGCAATACGCCGTG
>JANYIY010000123.1 GCA_025358615.1 Gammaproteobacteria bacterium
GAGCGCCATCGCCATCGCTATGAGTTCAATAATCACTATCTGGATGAATTGACTGCGGCGGGTCTCGGCTTTTCCGGTTTTTCCGCGGACGGTCTGGTGGAGTTCATCGAATTGCGCTCGCATCCGTGGTTTGTGGCGAGCCAATTTCACCCCGAGTTCACCTCCACGCCGCGCGACGGACATCCCTTGTTTGCCGGTTTCGTGCGCGCCGCCCGGCAGTTCCGGGCCGCGCTGCAGCCGGGGCGCGCGACGGCATGAAATTAACCTCGTTCGAGGTCGGGCCCGATCGCCCGTTTTTTCTGATCGCAGGTCCGTGCGTCATCGAAAGCGAGCAACTCGTGCTCGATGTTGCGGGACGCTTGAAGGAAATGACCGATCGGCTCGGCATCCCGTTCATCTTCAAGGCGTCGTTCGACAAGGCAAATCGTTCCTCGCGTGCCAGCTTTCGCGGGCCGGGCGTCGACGCCGGGCTCAAGACCCTGTCGCGCGTGCGCGAAACGATCGGCGTTGCGGTGCTCACCGATGTGCATGAAGACACTCCGCTCAACGAGGTGGCCGCCGTCGTCGATGTGCTGCAGACCCCGGCATTTCTCTGCCGGCAGACCAATTTCATCGTCGCAGTGTCGTCGCACGGCAAGCCCGTGAACATCAAGAAGGGACAGTTTCTGTCACCCTGGGAAATGCAGAACGTGGTCGACAAGGCGCGCTCCACCGGTAATTCGCAGATCATGGTGTGCGAACGCGGCTTCTGCTTCGGCTACAACAATCTGGTGTCCGACATGCGCTCGCTCGCCATCATGCGCGGCACCGGCTGTCCGGTGGTGTTCGACGCGACGCACTCGGTGCAGCTGCCCGGCGGCAAGGGTGATGTGTCCGGCGGGCAGCGCGAATTCGTGCCGGTGCTGGCACGTGCCGCGGTGGCCGCGGGGGTCGCGGGAATTTTCATGGAGACGCATCCGGATCCGGCGCAGGCGCTGTCCGACGGACCGAATGCATGGCCTTTGAATCGCATGGCCTCGCTGCTCGCGACGCTCAAAGAACTGGATAATGCGGTAAAGAAACAACCCTTCGAGGAAAGCCTGTTATGAGTCGTATCGTCGATATTCGCGGCCGCCAAATCATCGACTCACGCGGCAATCCCACCGTCGAAGCGGACGTGGTGCTGCATTCCGGAGTCGTTGGCCGGGCGGCGGTTCCGTCCGGTGCCTCCACCGGCTCGCGTGAGGCGGTGGAATTGCGCGACGGCGATGCAAAGGCCTATGGCGGCAAGGGTGTACTGAAGGCGGTCGCCCATATCAACGGCCCGCTACGCGATTTGCTGTTAGGGGCGGATGCCCAAGACCAAGGCAGCCTCGATGCAAGAATGATCAAAGCGGACGGCACGGACTGCAAATCTAACTTGGGTGCGAACGCCATACTGGCCGTATCTCTGGCCGCGGCGCATGCGGCCGCGCGCGACAACGGCTTGCCGCTGTATCGGCACCTGGCAGGCGCCTCTGCCGATCTCACACTACCCGTGCCGATGATGAACATCATCAACGGCGGCGCGCACGCCGACAACAGCGTCGACATTCAAGAATTCATGATTCTGCCCATCGGCGCACCGTCATTTTCGGAAGCGGTGCGCTACGGCGCCGAAGTCTTCCACTCCCTGAAGAAAGTGCTGCATGCGTCGGGTCTCAACACCGCGGTCGGCGATGAGGGTGGCTTCGCACCCGATCTGCCATCGAACGAAGCGGCTCTGACGACCATATTGGAAGCTATCGACAAGGCGGGCTACCGCGCCGGCAAAGACATTTACCTTGGCCTCGATGTGGCAAGCACTGAGTTTTTCAAGGACGGCGTCTACACGCTCGAATCCGAGAACCGCCGCTTCAATGCGGCCGAGTTCAGCGATTACCTGGCGAATCTCGCCGCCAAGTACCCCATCGTGACCATCGAGGACGGCATGAGCGAAGGTGACTGGGAAGGCTGGGCAATTCTCACCAAGAAACTTGGCGCCAAGGTGCAATTGGTGGGGGATGATCTATTCGTCACCAACACCAAGATTTTTGCGGAGGGCATTGCCAAGAAGGTTGCCAACGCCATTCTCATCAAGCCGAATCAAATCGGCACCTTGAGTGAAACCAGAGCGGCCATCGACATGGCGTACAAAGCCAAGTACGCGGCCGTGGTGTCGCACCGCTCCGGTGAGACCGAGGACTCCACCATCGCCGACATCGCGGCAGCCACCACCGCCACCCAGATCAAGTCGGGCTCCATGTCGCGCTCGGATCGCATTGCCAAGTACAATCAATTGCTGCGCATCGAGGGCGAGCTAGGTTCGAAGGCAGCCTACGCCGGCCCGGGCGCGCTGTCGGTACCAATTTCTTAAGAGTTCATGCTAAGCTCCTGTCCCCATGAGGATTTTAGCTGCCGTTCTGGCTCTGGCCTTGCTGCTATTGCAATACCGGCTGTGGATGTCGGACCACGGAACACACGAGGTCTCGCGGCTGCAGTCCGCGCTCGATGCGCAGGCGTCCGCCAACCGCGAGCAAGCTGCGCGCAATCGCCAATTGGTTGCGGAAGTCACTGATCTTAAAGTGGGTTTGACCGCGCTCGAGGAGCGGGCCCGCAGCGAATTGGGCATGGTCGGCAATAGCGAAACCTTCTACCAAGTGGTGACGGCAGCGACTCAAGCACCGCCCGCACCCGCGACTCCCGTCACCGCTCGCGCGAATTGATGCCGGTCTCCAACGAGCGGCGCGTCTGGGCAATTGTTCCCGCTGCGGGCCGCGGCGCGCGTTTCGCCGCAGCCACTGACGCATCCCCACCCAAACAATATGCAGCGCTGCACGGTGCCACCGTTTTGGAATGGTCGTTGCACGCGCTCCTGGCGGAGCCGCGCGTGTCTGCGGTGGTGGTGGCGCTGGCAGCGGACGATGGCCACTGGCCGCGCGTTGCGGCGAGGCTCAAGAGCCCCAAGTTGCAAACCACCCTGGGCGGCGCCAATCGGCAGGACAGCGTTGCGAACGGATTGGAATATCTCGCGAGCCAAGCCGCTGCGGATGACTGGGTGTTGGTGCACGACGCGGCGCGCCCGTGCTTCAATTCCACGGATCTCACCGCCTTGCTCGACGCCGTGGGTGCGGGTCGCGGCGTGGCGGGCGCGGTACTTGCGGCGCCCGTCGTCGACACGGTCAAACGCGAACTGGGCGATCATTTGGCAACTGTGGACCGCCAGGGGTTGTGGCGAGCGCTGACGCCACAGGTATTTGCATTTGCGCAGCTTCGCAAGGCGCTGCAGCAGGCCGCGCTCGCCGGTGTCATGGTGACCGATGAGGCCCAGGCCATGGAACGAATGGGTTTGCGGCCGGCGTTGGTGCAGGGCTCGCCATTCAACATCAAGATTACGCGGCTGGCGGACTTGGCCACCGCCGGCGACATATTGAAAATGACGGAGGGTAAACCGATGCGAGTCGGACAAGGTATCGACGTGCACGCCTTCGGCAAGGGCGACCATGTCATTTTGGGTGGCGTGCGCATCGCGCATGCCAAGGGCGTGGTCGCGCATTCCGACGGCGATGTCGTCATTCACGCGCTGTGCGATGCGTTGCTCGGGGCCATGGGCGATGGCGACATCGGGCAACATTTTCCTGATAGCGACCCGCGTTATCGCGGCGCCGACAGCCGCGTGTTCCTGCGCGTGGTAGCCGAACGGATGCAGGCCGCCGGCCTGAAATTGATCAACGCCGATGTGACTGTGCTTGCCGAAGCACCGCGCGTCGCCACCCATCGGGGTGCCATGGCGGCAAATCTCGCCGCCGATCTTGGCGTGCCGGCGCAGCTCATCAACATCAAGGCCACCACCACGGAGCGGCTGGGATTCATCGGCCGCGGCGAAGGACTGGCCGCGATGGCGTCCGTTCTGCTCGGTTAATAGGCCGGCGGCGTGAATGGAAGGCGCGTGGATGCCTGGGAAGGTGTTTCCCTGCGGCCGCCTCGAGCCCATGGAT
>JANYIY010000128.1 GCA_025358615.1 Gammaproteobacteria bacterium
TCACGCGCCGGATGATCGGGTGACCAAGGGCGTGCGGCTCCCGCCTGGTACCGAGATGCGCTCGACCTACAAGGGCAAGAATTACCACGCGCGTGTGACCTGCGGCGCACTGGTGTTGCAGGGGCAGCGCTTTGATAGCCCATCGGCCGCAGCGATGAGCATCACCGGCAGCCCGCTAAACGGATGGACGTTCTGGGAGTACAAGTTGCGGGGACAAGATCGGTGGCAAATTCTCAAGTCGCTGCGCCGAAGCGCTTGATCTTAGCCTCTGTTGTCGGACAAGTTCGCGAGACCGCATAGCCTCGGGTCGACAGCAACCGCTTCCGCGCCGCCGCTGCAGGCGCCGCGGCTCTACGGCATACGCACCGGCGTGCATTTTTGAGAAGCGCGTTTACCGACGGACCACGAGGTCCGCCGCGTAATCGGCAATCGCCAGCGCCGCGGTCAAGCCGGGCGACTCGATGCCGAACAGATTCACGAGGCCCTGGACGCCGTGCACCTCGGGGCCCTGGATCACGAAGTCCGTCGCCGGTTCGTGCGGCCCCTTAAGTTTCGGCCGGATGCCGGCGTAGCCCGGTTGCAGCGACCCGTCGGGCAACCCCGGCCAATATCGGCGAATCGCCGCATAGAAGCGCTCCGCCCGGCCCGGGTCGACGGTGTAGTCGAGCTGTGTCACCCATTCCACATCGGGCCCGAACCGCCCTTGACCGGCCAAATCGAGCGTCAAATGCACGCCCAATCCGCCGGGCTCCGGCACCGGATAGACCAGCCTGTTGAAGGGAGCCTTCCCCTGCAGCACGTAGTAATTCCCCTTGGCAAAGTAGGCCTCAGGGATGCTCGACGCCGGGAGACCCTCGAAGCGATACGCCACGGCCTGAGCGTGCAGCCCAGCACAATTGAACACGAGCGAGGCCGTCAGCTCGAGCTGCTCCTCGATCCCGGCTTCCACGTGGATGAGGTTGCCGTCGCAGCGCGCCCGCACCACCGGCGAGCGAAATGCAATGACGCCGCCGGCTCGTTCGAAATCTCCCTGCAGCGCCAGCATAAAACCATGGCTGTCGACGATGCCGGTCGACGGCGACCACAGAGCGCTCACCGCCCGCAGTTCGGGCTCGAGCGCGTGCACTTCATTGGCGCTGAGCCATATGAGGTCGGTGACGCCGTTCACTACTGCCATGCGCTCGATGGATTGGAGCGTCGAGATCTGCCTCTCGTGCGCCGCCACGATCAGCTTACCGCAGCGACGGTACTCGATGCCGCGCGCCTCGCAGTATTCATAGAGGAGACGTTTGCCGGTCACGCAAAAGCGCGCCTTGGCCGATCGTGCGGAGTAGTAGATGCCGGCATGGATCACTTCGCTGTTGCGCGAGCTCGTCTCGGTGCCGATCGCGCTCGCCGCTTCCAGTATCAATGTGTCGCAGCCGCGCAGCGCCAAGGCCCGCGCCACCGCCAAGCCCACGACGCCCGCCCCGATGACGACGCACTCGATCGATTCGGCCATCAATGCACCACGGATATCCGCGCCTCGACGCCGCCGTGCGCACCGGCGGAACTGAATCTGCGGATTGCGAGCCAGGGCAGCACCCACATCACTGTGCCCGCCAGTGCAATATTCATAACTGTTCGCGTCCAATCGCCGCCGGCCTTTGCCGCGAAGGCAGCCGGCGGACCGAACAATACTCCGAGCAATGTGATCTGCGTGACCAGTCCGCTCGCCGCCATGACCATGCGCGACATGGCGCTGTCGAGGGCAGCCTGATTGTCCGCCACATAGCGGCGGCCCTTTTCGGTGATCTCGACCAGACGCTTCGTGCCCTCGGAGGCACTCGAGCGCACATGGCCCAGTTCCTCCAACAGCGTCAGCGTGGGGTAGACGGATCCGGGGCTGGGTGCATAGGCACCGCCGAACTTGGCCCCGAGATCCTTGATGAGTTCGTAGCCATGGCGCGGCTTCTCCTCGATCAGGGCCAACAAGACCAGGCGCAAGTCCCCTGGCCCGAAGAAGCGGCCTCGGCCGCCCCGGCCCCCGCCGCCAAACCCGCCGCGGCCGAAACCGCCGCGGCCGAAACCGCCGCCGCCAGCGTGGCGACCGCGCCGTTCGTCGCCTTCGCGGCCGTGACCGCCCGCAGATCCATAATGGCCGCCCGATCGGAGTCCGCCGGATATCACTCGCTCAAACCGGCTGCCGTGGGCAGCCGAAAATCGTTTTCCAAACATATTAAACCTCAAATCACACCGCGCGACCGCTGAACTCGACCCGCGGCTCCGCCGACCGGCCGGCGTCTCAATCGAACACCATTCGCGGCATATAGAACGAGACCACCCAGTTGGGTCGATCCACGATTTCGCTGATTCGCAAATCACCCGCAACGCTGCAGAGCATGTAAGCATCGGGCGCACTCATATGATGCTGCCGCCCCAACAGCTCGATCATTCCCCGAACGGCGTTTCTCGCCGCGTCCATCAGGTCGGGGCCTATGCCGAGCGTCACATCATAGCCCTTGGCATCCAGGTGCCGGGTGACCGCACCCGGGGTGACAAATCGAGGGAAGCGTAATTTCTCTCCCTTGATCAGCTCGATGCGCGCCGTGACGCTCATGGGAGATTCGATCGCGGTGCCGCAGACCTCGCCGTCACCTTGGGCCGCATGAGGGTCGCCGATGGAAAATAAAGCCCCTTTGACTTCGATCGGAAGGTACAGCTCAACTCCAATCGTCAAGTCGCGAATATCCATGTTGCCACCCGCGGCGTACGGTGGAATCGTGCTGTGTCCGCCCGGCGCTGCCTGGGCATTTCCCATGGTTCCACAAAAAGGCTTCAGGGGAACGCGCGCCCACTTCCCGTACATGGCCGGAGAGGCAAACGTCTTGTCGTAGTCCCAGATATGCAGAGCAGCCTGCGGAAAGTCGTCGGCGAGAAGACCGAAACCGGGAACGATGGCCGACCACGCCCAACCCGAGGGCTCGAAGCCGAGCAGTGTCACCTTGAGCGCATCGCCAGGCTCGGCGCCATCCACATACACCGGACCGGCAATGGGATTGATTAAGCTAAAATTCAGCTTCGGTATGATCTCGACGGTCGAGTCCCGGCGAATTTGCTTGCAGGTCGCATCGATGTCCTTGAACTCGACGGTCTCCCCCGGCGCGATGTGTATCGCCGGAGCACGGGAGTTGTCCCAGCTCATGTGCTGATGTGCACTGTGAATCGTGTGCGGCGCCTTTGAGAAATTTCCCGGATGCGTCATTGCGCACCCATACAATACAGGCTCTGCGAGGCTACATGGCGCCAAGAACCATCGTCGGCAGGCCATCGATCATTGCACCCAACACGCTCAATCGGGAGTTTACGGTCGATCGACCAGACCGCGCTTGGGTCACCGACATCACCTACATTCGCACGTGGCAGGGATGGCTGTACCTGGCGGTGGTGATGGATTTGCTTTCCCGTCGCATCGTCGGTTGGTCGATGAAGCCGACGATGGCGCGGGAACTTGTCATCGATGCAGTCATGATGGCGGTGTGGAGGCGCAAGCCCAACCGTACACTCATCCACACCGATCAAGGCTCTCAGTACAACCTGAGGCAGTCGACGAACCTTCTGGGTGACCCCGCGCGCTGTGTGCACATCGGAGATCGCGAAAGCGATATTTACGAGCTTTTCTGCACGGCGCAGGACGCGGGCACGCAGTTTCTGCTGAGAACCTGCGTGGATCTTCTTGCCGGCAACGGCGAACACACGGTCGCAACTGAGATGGCCGAAGTTGAGTGCAAAGAGGTGCACCGAGTGGAGGTACGCGAGCGTGACGTGGAGATGTCCGAAGCTGTCCTGGAACTTAAGTTCCGGCGAATCTTGGTGCTGCCGCCGCTGTACAAGCAGCGCAGATATCCCGCGCTTGTGCTCATGGTATTACACGCGACCGAGCGTGACAAACCACGCGGTCGCGATCGGATTGACTAGAAACTCATCACCAATCTCCACCCATACCCACGGCTGCGAAGATCAAGCCGACGACAATGCCAAGCCAACAGAACGCGGCGTTAACCCATCCGGTGATGACGCGGCTTCTTGGTTGCGATCGCCCACGCATGAGGAA
>JANYIY010000131.1 GCA_025358615.1 Gammaproteobacteria bacterium
CGGTTGATGCTGCCCAGGTCAACAGTTTCCGCGGACGTGTGATCGCCGCTGCTGACAGTACCAAGACCTGCGAGCCCATCGACATCCTGAGCGACGAAGGAGATATCGCCCGCTCCACGCATCAGTGGATCGAGTTCGGGCATCTGGGGCAGCCCGAGGTCCGCGTTGACCCCGTTCAGCTGTGCGAGCAGCGCCCGATTGCCTGCCGTGGGCGCCATCGGTGGGTAGATTTCTCCGAACACAATCTCTGCCGTCGTCTCCGGGGCACCGCGCTCGACGATGGCCTGCATCCTTTTGCGGACGCGCTCGTCCTGTTCCTCTGTCAAGGCACGGAAATCGCCGTTGGCCATCGCGATGCTCGGGGTGATGTTGGTCTTGCCCGTGGCACTGGCGCCAGTCGCGTCGGAGTTGAATGCGGCGCTGGCGCCCCCGGCGATGACACCGATGTTGAACGTGAGATTGGGTTCGGGCAGCTCGGCACGGAATGCGGAGATGATGCGCGCGAGCTCGAAGATCGCACCATCGCCGACGCCCGGGCTGAAGATTCCACTGGAGTGAGCGGCCACGCCATGGGTCGTGATAACGTAGCTTCCAACGGAGCGTCTCGCGATGGATCCCATATCGTGACCGTCCAGCACGACCAGCCCTTCGAAATCGAGTGCGACATCGGCGCGCTTTCCGGCAGCGACCAAATCGCCCCGCGCGATGTTGAGGGGCGTGCCGGCATCCTCTTCATCTCCCGTCAATACAACCTCGATATTCGCATTCCGCAGCGCACCGGCCGTGTGCATCGCGCGCAGAGCCGCGAGCATTACCACGACACCCCCTTTGTCATCGCTGGCGCCAGGGCCACTCGCGAAATCCCCCTTGCGGACAAATCTCTGGAACGGCGAGTCGGGTTCGAACACCGTGTCCATGTGCCCGATCAGCAGCAGTCGCTTCGCCCCGGGCCGGCCCTGATGGGTCGCGATCAGGTGCCCCGCGCGCGCCGTCGCCTCCATAGGCTTCCAGACAACCGTGAAGCCCAGCGATTCAAACTGGGGCCGTAACAAGGCGCCGACCCGCGTTACTCCCGGCAGGTTGTGCGTCCCGCTGTTAACGTTGACGAGCTGTTCGAGGAAATCGATCGCCCAGGACTGCTGGTCATCGATCGCCGCAGCGGTCTGGCGCTCCTGTCTGGACACTGCGGCCGTGACGGGCATGGCGGCCAACGCGCACAAGAGAACCGCCACCGCGCGCCTCACATGCCACCTGCTAATCTGAGTGATGAAATATTCATATACTAGCGCCGCTTCTCACTCTACTGGAACCTCGCCCGGACGCCGACGAAAGTGGGAGGCTTGCTCGAACGCATACGCAAAGCCGATGAGCTTGAATTCGCTCCAGGCTGTACCGAGAAACGTGATACCGACGGGCAGGCCGTGCACCAGTCCCATCGGCACCGTCATGCGCGGGTACCCGGCCGCCGGTGACAGCTCCGCTAAGGCTGCATCTCCGGCCGCGAAGTAGTTGACAGCGAGGTAGTCGATCAATGGCGCGGGACCAGCCGGGGGGGCGATGAGCGCATCGAGATGGTCTTTGTTGAGCGCCACATCGATACCTTCCGGGCCCGCGAGCCGCCGGGTCCGCTCGAGCGCCTCCCGATAGGTGTTGTCAGTGAGCGGGCCACGATGCTGCGAAATGATGAATTCATCCTGCCCGAAGTAGGGCATCTCGGCCGAGGCGTGCTGTTCATCAAAGGCGATGAGCCCCGCGAGATCTTTGGGGCCCGGGCCGCGGCGGGTCGCTAAATAACGCGCAATGCCGTCCTTGAATTCGTACTCATCAATGAGATTAATATCGCTCTCGGGAATTCCCTTGGTCGAAATGCTAACCGGATCGATCACCACCGCGCCTTGTGCGCGCAAGGTTGCGATCACGCGATCGAGGAGCTCATCGACAGCGGGGTTGAAACCTGCATACTGGCGCAGCACCCCGATGCGTGCGCCCTTCAGGCTGTCGGCTTTGAGCGCGAGTCGGAAATCGGGAGGCGGCTGGTCCTTGAGCCGAGCCGTGGCCGGGTCATCAGGATCGTAACCGGCGATCACCGTCAGCAGCGTTGCGGCATCGGCTACCGTGCGGGCCATGGGTCCGGCAGTGTCGTAGCTCGCCGCGATGGGGATGATTCCCGAACGAGACACAAGTCCGACCGTTGGCCTGATGCCGACCACGCCGTTGGCCGATGCAGGACCGGCGATGGAACCACCAGTGTCGGTGCCGATGGCGACAGCAGTCAAATCGGCCGCGACCGCGACCGCCGAGCCAGAGCTCGAGCCGGCGGGGCTGCGATCGGGTGCGTAGGCATTACGTGTCTGACCGCCGCGCCCGCTCCAGCCCCCGGAGGCGTAGTTAGAGCGCTGACCGGCCCACTCGCTGAGGTTGGCCTTGCCGAGGATCAGTGCGCCGGCCGCGCGCAGTCGTCGCCCGATAAAGGCATCCCGTTGCGGCGAGGAGTCGAGAAATGCGAGCGAACCGGCGGTGGTATGCATGTGATCCGCCGTGTCGATGTTGTCTTTGATCAAAACCGGTACGCCAAAGAGCAGTTCGCGCCCCGGGCGATTCCTGCAATCTAGGTCGCGCGCGAGAGTCAACCAGTCCGGATTGATCTCAATTATCGAATGTAGCGTCGGGCCGTGTTGATCGATCGCATCAATGCGCGCGAGGTAGAAGCGCGCGAGGTCGGTTACAGTGTACTGATGCTCCGCGAGCGCCTGTTGGATTCCGGTAATGCTGGCTTCGCGAGCAGCCGTGGCCATATCCGCCGCAGGCACCGCAGTAAAGAGCATCGAGCCCCCCATGATCCCTGCAAGAACCGGACGAGCCCACGTTGCGCTGGCGATGCGCGCGCGGAAGTGGCGACGAACCGGTGCCGTTTCGGCCTGAGGACGCGTCATCGTTATCATCAACGCTACGGCCGAGCGGCACGAAACCATGGCAATGTCCTCAAGGGAATGCTGCCTCAGAACTGCTGACTGAACTGCAGACCAATGAGGCGCGGCGGGATGATTCGGTTATAAGTAGCGACGCTTGCTTCAGCAGCCAGGACCTCCGCATACCTATTCTGGCTCGCAAGGCGGTTGAAGGCGTTCTTTACCAGCAACTTGACCTGGTAGGTGTTCTTGTTGATGCCGAACGAGGCGTTAGTCACCCCGTAGGCCGCCTCCTGCCCGAGGGCATTGTCATCGTCGGTCCGCAGCGCGGGCCATACCGCACTCTGGTAGACCTCATCTGCCTCCACGAAGGCCGCGTAGCTCATGAGCGGGAAGTTGTAGCGCACGGTCAGATCGGTCTTGAAAAGCGGCGTATACGGTAGGCGAGTCCCCGCCGGCGCGAGCGGGGCGAATGGTGCCTGGCCCGGTACGGTGCAAGGATTGCTCGTAATCGCCTTGCCGTCGTCGGCCAGCACGCCGCAGTAGTTAGTCGTCAGATAGCTATCGTTGTACGCAACGGAGGCGGAGAGGTTCAGTCCGCGCGTGACGAGCCACTGCACATTCGCTTCCGCACCCTTGACCTCCGCATCCCCCGCATTCGCAATGAGAGGCAGGCCGTGCGGAGCGAGATACGTGAACTGGAAGTTCTTCCAGCTCTCGTAGTAGAAAGCGCCATTGAAGATCAGGTGACGGTCGAACCAGGC
>JANYIY010000149.1 GCA_025358615.1 Gammaproteobacteria bacterium
TTTTCGTGATGCTGTACGTGTTCGGCGCTTGGGATCCCGCGCACGCCTCTCTGTTTCAAACCGGCTGGTTCGTCGAGTCGCTGATCACGCAAACGCTAATCGTGCACGTCATCCGCACGAACAAGATTCCCTTCTTCCAGAGCCGCGCAAGTTGGCAACTCACGATGACCACGCTGTCAATCATCGCGATCGCCGCGTGGCTGCCCTACTCGCCGCTCGCGCCGGCACTCGGGTTCATCGCATTGCCGCCGCTGTACTGGCCGATCCTCCTGGCGACGCTCTTATGCTACGTCGCCCTCACCCAGACGGTGAAAATGTGGCTGATCCGCAAGGCATGGATTTGAGTGACCCACTTCACTCGACCGTTCACGCTTGGTGTCGAAGTTCGCCTCATGTCGAAACGTGCCTGGGCGCGCGCGCGGCCCCGGCAACAACACCGGGGCCGCTCACTCACCCACCGACCCGCCGTAGCGTCAGCTCGTTGCCGTGCACTGCTGGCTCAAGTCTCCACTCCGCGCGTTCGTCTCGTTGAACGGAATGGGGAAGTTCTGAATAGGATCGAAGGTACGCTCCTGGCCTACTCCAACCGGCGGTGCACTGCCATTGAGCTTGCCGAACAGCCGCGCATCCAGCCAGCGGTCGGGACTCTGCCAGAGCAGCGAGTACCGTTTCTGTTTGAGAATCTCGTTCAGCAGCTTCCCCGGCACGCCCGTGCCAAAATCGGCAAGGGTCTTCGCAGCAAGCCCGCCGTCATTCACCCGGATGAAGTTCGACTGGGCGAGCGCGCCAGGGTAATTCCCCTGACCCCAGAGCACCTCGGCCTGCATCAGCAGCAACTCCTTGTTGCTGATGATGTTGATTGGTGAGGACGGGGAAGCATAGACGACGTAGACGTACGATGACGTCACATCAGACTGGTTGATCGGCGTCCCCGTAATGACCTTTCTTGCCAGGCGCTGGTCTCCCGAATCCGCTTCGGTTACTACTCGAGGATTCGCCCGAAAAACCGTGCTGGACGGATTTTGGAAGAGTGGGTTGGTGGCATCTCCGGAGTTCGTGGTGAAATCGTGCGCCGGGCCAGCGTCCAGCTGCCCAGCATCCTGCGTCATGAAGGAGCCTGCCAACGCGCTGGAAGCCGCGGTCAGCGCAGTAGCATCGATGGCGCTGGTCGCCGCGTAGTTGCGGAAGGCGATGTAGATGTCCGTCTTCGCCGCCAGCGCACGATTGAACGTGAGGAAAGTCGCGGGAGTGTCGAAGGCTGAGAAGCCCGGCGACAGGACGAACGGGAAGCTCGAGCCACCGGCGCTCAGATTCGTCGCCGCCGAATCCAACAGCGCCGCGATGTAGTTTCTGACGTCGTTCGCGCAGCTCATTGGCGCAAGCGCCCCAGTTGCTGGGATGTCCACGTTGATCGGGGCGCCCGCCGTATCGTGCGCTTCCACGATACGGAGGTAAAGCAGCGCCTTGAGCGTGCGTATGTAACCGAGCGTCGCCTGCTGTTCCTCTGAAGAGAGGACGCTCGCAGACGCGTTGCTGACGCCGCCGATTCCGATGTTCGCTAGACGTATCGAGGCGTACGGCCAGAGCGAGCCACCGAGGAAGTCGCTGGAATTGATCGCGCTCCCGATGAGCTCGGTGACAAATCGCGGTTCGGAACCGGTGAGTTCGTACCCGTCCCGTCCAATGGTCTCGCCGTAAAGAACCTCGTCGCCAATCTCTCCCCGATCGCCGTTTAGTACGCCGACCGTGAGCGCCTGGACCTGGGACCGATCCGTGATGGTCGAGAAGTCGGATACGCTAGGGTTGTTCAGATCGGGCCGCGTGGCGTCCTTGCACGCACCCAACGCGAGCGCGCCGAGCAGCACCGCCAGATATGGAATTCGCATGGTTCGCTCCCTCCAAAGGGGAAGTATGCGTTGTCTGAGTAGTCGCGTCAGCATTGTCAGAAATCCGCGCCGAGGGTGAAGAAGAAGCTTCGGCTTGGCGGATACGGGGCGAGGTCCTGACCACGATTGATGTTCTGGTTACCGAAATTGGACACTTCGGGATCCAGGCCCTTGTACTTGGTCCACGTAAACAGATTGCGGCCGCTGAGTTCCGCGCGCATGCCGCTCACGAGAGCACCAAAGATGCCGTGAACAAGCGTCTCGGGGATCTGATAGGAAACCGAGACTTCACGGAGCTTCACGAATGACGCGTCCTGAACGTAGATTGACTTGCCGATGTTGTTGAACAGAGAGTCGCGCACCAGCGATGCCGCGTAGTCGGGCGCGGTGTGCAATTCGTCGTACACGTTCTGTGAGATGTTCACGACGTCGCCACCGTGCCGCCAATCGATCAATCCATACAGCCGGATTTTTCCAAAGGTAATGTCGTTGGAAAATCCCACGGCGTACTTTGGCTGGTAGTCGCCAACGGTGCGGAACACGCCCACGCCGGCGCTGTCCACAGTACCACGGATCTGCGACGGCGACTGGCCTACTTCGATATAGCCACTCCCGTATTGGAAGCCGAAGGAATTCGGCGGCTGGAAGGCGGGAACGCCGGCGGGCAGGCTCAGCACTTTGCCCCGGTTGAGCGTGAACGTGACATGCGTGTTCCAGCTGAAGTCCTTTGATCGGATCGGGACGCCGGAAATTGTTGCTTCGAGGCCACGGTTCCGGATCTCGCCGCCGTTGAAAATGCGGACGCCATAGCCGGTGGACGGCGCCAGCGTCTGCTGCAGAATCAGCTCCGTATTGTTCTTCTGGTAGCCGGTCAGTGAGAGGGCGACACGGGAATCGAACATGCCCAGGTCCACTCCCCCCTCAATTTCCTTTTCGCGCTCAGGGTGCAGAGTGGGATCGGCGAGCACGCCGCCCAACACTACGCCATTCTGCCCGCTATTTGTCACACCGAGCAGTGAGGTGAACTTATTTCCGTACACGGGCTCGTTACCGGTCTCGCCAAAGGCCGCGCGGAATTTGAGTTCCTCGAACAGCCCCGCCTTTGGAATACGATAGGAGAGGGAGGCCTTCGGATAATAGAACAGCTGGTTCACATCCGGGTTATTCGTACTGCGCTGACCCAGGATGCCGCCGGTGATGAAAAGGCGTTCGTCGAGTAGCAGCACCTCCTCCTGAGCGAAGAGGGCGAGCGAGCGGACCAACGTCCGGCTCTCGAATACGTTGACCGCGGAGCCGCGATCCACGTTCTGCTGGCCCGTCAGCAGGTTCTGCGTGACGACATTCGTCGAGTTATAGTTGTCGTACCCGCGACGCATGCCTGCCGACGTGGTGGCGGTGAAGGCGTGCGCGGTGTACGTGTGCGCCAGCGTGAACGCAATTGGCGCCGTGGTCTCCTCGGCGACTTGGTTCGTCGCCGTGCCAGGCAGTCCATCCCGCGGTTCGTACTGCAGGATCGGCGGCGAGAAGATGTTCGCCTTGTACGCGTAGTGGTCAAGACCGAGGTCCAGCGTTGCCTTGAGGTTTTGCGCGTCGGTATTGAACACGGTGTACAGCGCGTTCACCGACCCAAGCAAACGGAACACATCCTCAGGCGTCTTCAGATACGCTATTGTCTGCAGCGGATTGCTTGATGTGAATAGGTTCTTTGGATACACGCCGTTCGTTGGGCGCAAGTCGAAAAAGCTCGGCGTCTCCGCGAAAACAAAGTACGGCGTGATGTTGTTGTTGTCGTTGTTGCTGAT
>JANYIY010000198.1 GCA_025358615.1 Gammaproteobacteria bacterium
GCACGCGACGGTGCGCAGCTTCGCACTTCAACATTTCAAGAATCCGGCCTGGGGCTATTCGCACAACATGCGCGACTATTCGTTGGCGCGCGAGCTGGCCGCCGCAGATCATGTGACTCTCGACGACGATGTATTGTTCGCGGCCGCATTTCTGCACGACATGGCCGCATTTCCGCCCTGGGAGAAGGAAAAAGTCGATCATTCGGACGTGGCCGCCGACAGCGTCGACACGATTCTTAAGGAGACCGGATTCGCGATGGCCAAGATCGACGCGGTACGCGGCGCCATCCGCACCCACATGTACTATCGAGATCCCGTCGGCCCCGAAGCATTGTACCTGCACGACGCCGACGCACTCGATTGGCTGGGCGCAATTGGCGTGGCGCGAATCATCGGGCTCGTCGATCCGAACGGCGGCGATCCGGATGGCCCGAAGGCCGTGAAAATGCTCGAGGACAATCTAAAGAACACCCCAGCACGCGTGCTCTCTCCTGCCGGCAAGGCGCTGGTGCCGGCGCGCAAAGCGGAATTGGAGCGATTTCTCAAGGAGCTCAAGCACGAGACGGAGAATTTGAAGACGCTGTAGCGCCGAAATTGGCCGCGACTGAACGGAGAAATCCCAGAAAATGCTCCAGGTACAATCTGTCCACTAGCAGCAGCATTTCCTCTTCGCTCGGCTTGCAAACGAGCACGGCAATGTCGGCCATCCTGCCCACTTTTGTTGCCCCGGGTGCGATCCCGGTAAAGCCGGCACCCAAATGAGCGAGTAAATTCTCACTTTGGGCACCGCGCAATCGGATCAAGCGACGCCATTCGTCTGATCGACGAAGTGACCGTCATCGGACTTCTTGAGAGCGCTCTTGATCTCGTCAAAGCGCGGCGGAGAATCGCTCATCCAAATCGTCTCCGTCGGGCTGCGCCACGCCAGTATATCGACCGTTCCCACCGCCGGCCGCGCGACTACGCAGCGCAGCGGCCCGGGAGGTGCGATGCCCATCGTTGACAGTCCAGCCGCAAAGACGCCCCGCGGATCGTTGTAGCGCAGACTTGCGATGCGCATGGACGCATCCACGCTAATATCCCGCTGGGTTGTGTCATCCATGCAATCGGGCGCCCGCCGCGTCGAAAAATCGTGAGTCGACCACGGTGGCCGTAAAGGGCGCTCCGAGATGAAAGGCCCGTACAAATTCGCCGCGCCGATTGGCCCCACCCGCAAGCATTGCGAGACTCACCGGGTATCCCAGTGCAACGCTGTGCACGCTCGAAGTGATATGTCCTTCACCGGCAGCCGGCGGCGGCCGCTTGGCGATCTGCGCGCCGATGGGCAGCAACGTCTTCCGATCACAGGGGATCAGCCCGACCAGTTGGAGACGGTTCGGATCTCGACTGGAGGGCCTGAGCAAAGACCGCCGACCTACGAAATTCGCCTGCTTGTTCTCAATCCCGCGCGCAAGCCCGAGGTCACCCGGCAACGTCGTTCCGTCCGTGTCAGTGCCGATATGAATATAGCCTTTCTCGACGCGCATGATTTGCAGCGCCTCGATCCCATAAGGCGCCCCACCGATTGCCGACACAATGGCGGCAAGCCGATCGAACAGCGCCGCCGCGCTTCCTGCCGGGACGTTAATTTCGTAGCCAAGCTCGCCGCTGAAGCTTGCGCGAAGAATTCTTGCCGGAACGCCATCGATAACCGCATCGACGATCGCCATATGCGCGAGGGATGTGGGCGCAAGCTCGCGAGCCGCGCCAGCCTCAGCGAGCACCCGCCAGGCCTGGGGACCCGCGATAGTTACATTGTCCCAGCTCGATGTGACGGAAGTCACCAACACCTTCATGTGGGGGTATTCGCATTGCAACCACTCGTCGAACGCCGCCGCGGTGCGCTCCGCGCCTGCGCTGCTGGTCGTCACCCAAAACGAATTCTGACCCAGCCTTGCCACGACGCCATCGTCAGTAACCACGCCGTTTTCGCTGAGCAGCACGCCGTAGCGACAGCGCCCCACGGCCAGAGACGACAGGGTGCCGACGTACATGAGGTCAAGAAATCGCCCTGCATCCGGACCATAGACTTCGATCTTCCCCAACGGCGATCCGTCGAATAAGCCGACGCAGTCACGGGTAGTCCTCGCTTCGCGCTGCGCTGCCGCTTCAATCGACTCACCCGCCCGCGGATAGGCCGCGGGACGCCACCAGCCCCCATACTCCTCGCATCGCGCGCCATGTCGTGCATGCCATGCTTGCGCGGACAAGCGTTTGAGTGGCCGGAACAGGGCTCCATTTCGCCGTCCCGCAATTACCCCCATCGAGATCGAAGTGAAGGGAGGTCTGAATTTCGTAGTGCCGACCTCGGCGGGCAAACGCCCGAGATGCTCGCCCATGATCAGCAGGGCGTTGACGTTGCTGGTCTTGCCTTGATCGGTGCCCATGCCGGTGGTGGTGTAACGTTTCACATGCTCCACCGAGCGGTAATTCTCACGCACTGCCATCCCAATGTCCTTGGCGGTTACGTCGTTTTGCAGGTCTACATACTGCTTTGCGCGCAGTTTTCCAACATGCGTATTCGCAAGACTGCTGCCGATTCCTCGAGCGGGTGTGTTCGGAAGTGGCTCTCCGCGAACGATCGCGCCAGCCATGGCGGGGGCGTGCTCCATGGCCGCCTCGCGATCGAACACCCCGGCGCACGCTCCCACGCTCGCCATTCCCGCGCTCGAGTTGAGGGGTACGAACATGGAAGACTGGTCCAGCCACTCGAGCTTCCCGCCGGCCTGCGAATGCAAGTGCACGGCCGGCGAAAATCCGCCGGCGCTCAAGATCAGATCGCAATCCATCCGAACGATCGGCTTGCGGGAGAGATCAGCGGGCCCTACCGTGCAATTTTCAATTTGCCGGGCGCCATGTACGAATCGGATTATCGAATCGGACAAGACGCGAAGCGCCGGAACGCCGGAGCGAGCCCTGGCATCGATCTGCGACTCGGCGCGGCGGTCCACGATCGCCTCGATCTCGACGCCGCGAGCGGCAAGTGAGCGGGCAATAGCATAGGCGTAATCGCCATTCGCGACGATGACCGCCCTTCGGCCGCACGCGACTCCATAGGCGAGCGCATATTTGTCTGCGGCGCCGGGCAGCATCACGCCCGGTCGATCGTTGTTCGGAAACACCACCGGCCGCTCGAACGCCCCCGTCGCCAATATCACCAAGCGGGCTCGGATCTTCCACAGGCGTTCTCGCGGGCCCTCCGCCGGCACACCTCTTGGCTGTACGAATTCGCGCGCGCACACGAAATTGTCATCGTACAAGCCGAACGCTGTAGTACGTGTCAGCACCCGTACGCCTAACTCATGAAGCTTCGTGACCAGAGTCTCGATGACGCCCGGGTTCGCCCAGCCGAGTGCGCCACCCAGCTCCGGCGCGCTGCATATCAGAATCACCTGAGCCCCCGCCTGCGCAGCCGCAATTGCACTCGACAAGCCGCTGCAGCCGCCGCCGATCACGGCGACGTCGACGGCTGCATTGACCTCGTCGTACGCGTCTCGTTCGGCCGCGCAACTTACGCGCCCGAGGCCAGCCATGCGGCGGATGGCCGGCTC
>JANYIY010000211.1 GCA_025358615.1 Gammaproteobacteria bacterium
GATCAAAACCGTGAACGGACGCATACCTTGGGGCTAATATACACTTGCTAGCGGGCACAGGCTTCTCTAGCCTTGACGGGAATCGAAGTTTACAGGAGAACGGCTACGGTGATGACTAATAGGCCTTGGGCCAATCGATCGCGCTGGATATCCGGCATCGCCGTCTGCGCGAGCGCGGTGGGACTCGCCTTC
The DNA here is from genome assembly GCA_025358615.1 of Gammaproteobacteria bacterium. GTDB lineage: Bacteria > Pseudomonadota > Gammaproteobacteria > Steroidobacterales > Steroidobacteraceae > Bog-1198. The sequence goes on from JANYIY010000211.1 coordinate 193, forward strand.
CTCCTGGGTGCGGCAATGACGCCCTCGCCCGCCATCCCGGCCGCCGCTGCGGCACTCGCACCCACCGATCAGGAAAATTACGTTGCGCGCCGCGTGGCCGACATCGTCGCCCGCGAACACTATCGGCGGGCGCCGCTCGACGATCACCTTTCCAGTCTGATTCTCGACCGCTATCTGGACGCCATCGACGGCGGCAGGAGCTATTTCTTCGCCAGCGACATTGCCGAATTCGAACGCTACCGCTACGAGCTCGACGACGCGATCAAGGCCGGCGACGTTGAGCCCGCATTCGTGATTTTCCGCCGTTATCAGCAGCGCAGCCGCGAACGCATGGCCTACGCCATCGAATTACTGAACAAGAAACCGGATTTCGAAGTCGACGAGTCGTTTAATTTCGATCGCGAAAAGGAACCATGGCCGGCGAATGCCGCCGAGATGAATGAATTGTGGCGCAAGCGCGTCAAGAACGATGCGTTGTCGCTCGTCACCGCGGGCAAGCAATGGACCGAAGCGTCCGACGTCCTGCGCAAGCGCTACGAGCATGTCGCGAAGCGCATGGATCAAAGCAAGCCCGAGGATGTGTTCGAGGCATTCATGAATGCCTTCGTGCTGTCCCTGGATCCGCACTCGAACTATTTCTCGGCGCGCAACTCCGAGGAATACAACATTCAAATGAGCTTGAGCTACGAGGGCATCGGCGCCTCGCTGCAGCTGACCGATGACTATGTCACGGTGATCGATGTGATAGCCGGCGGCCCTGCCGCAACCAGCGGCAAGCTCGCCGCCAGCGACCGCATTACCGCGGTCGGCGAAGGCAAGACCGGCGAGCTGATCGACGTCATCGGCTGGAGATTGGACGACGTCGTGCAGAAGATACGCGGTCCCGGGGGCACCTTGGTGCGCTTGCAGCTGTTACCGGCGGGCGCCGCGCCCGGATCGGCGCAGAAAGTGGTGGAATTCACGCGCAATCGCGTGTCTCTCGAAGCCCAGGCTTCGCACAAGGCGCTGCGGGTCGTGCAGCGTAATGGCCGCGATGTGAAAGTCGGCGTCATCACGGTGCCGAGTTTTTATCAGGACTACGACGCCAGCCGCGCCGGAGCCAAGGATTATCGCAGCACGACCCGCGACGTGCAGCGCCTGATCGGCGAGTTGAAAAAAGACGGTGCAGAAGTGTTGATCATGGACCTGCGCGCCAATGGTGGCGGTTATCTGCCGGAGGCGGAGTCGCTGACGGGTCTGTTCATCGACCGCGGACCGGTGGTGCAGCTGCGCGATACCACGGGACGCATCGAAGTCGATGAAGATCCCGATCCGTCGATTTTCTACAGCGGGCCGATGATCGTGCTGGTGGATCGATTCAGCGCATCGGCTTCGGAGATCTTTGCCGGCGCCATCCAGGATTACGGCCGTGCGCTCATCGTCGGCCAACAAACTTACGGCAAGGGCACTGTGCAAAACGCACATCCGCTCAACTACACGATTTTCGGCCGTAAGCCGGAACTGGGTCAGCTCAACGTCACCATCGGCAAGTACTACCGGATCACCGGCGAGAGCACTCAGGATCGTGGCGTCACTCCCGACATCGCATTGCCGTCATTGATCGACGCGAATGAAGTCGGCGAGAGCACGCGTGATCGCGCGCTGCCCTGGGACCATATCGAACCCGTTGCCTTTACACCGGCAAGCGACCTGAAGTCCGACGTCACCCGCCTGACCAAGCTGCATGACGACCGCACGGCCAACTCGCCGGAGTTCAAGTATGTACGCGAGGATGTGGCTGCGGTGGATGGGATCCGATCGCAGAAGACAGTGTCGTTGTCGCTGAAGGCTCGGGAGTTGGATCGCAAACGCCAGGAAGCGGAACGACTGAGTCGG